>CADBRO010000038.1 GCA_902797075.1 uncultured Lachnospiraceae bacterium | reverse complement strand
TTTCATGTCCTTTAAAAATCAGCACCGCACCGGGCGGAAGAGAATCAAGAAGCTGCGCCTTATCACTTACGGACATCTCTTCAAGGCTGTATTTTCGTGATGGAATCTCCGCCTGCCATGTGGTATTGCGGGGAAGCTCGAGTCCGAAGCAGCGGTAGATGTTGCGGATATAGAGGGAGCAGTCAGATGCTGACAGCATTCCGCCCCATCCGTAGGCGTCGCCAAGTGCCGCAAACGCTGTATCAAGAACTGCCTTTGAGGTCAGAGGCAGGTAACCCTCGCTTACATTGTAGTGCTGCGATATCAGCGCCTGTTTTTTGCTGTAGCTGCCGTCTTTTTTCCGGATCGGGATCCAGACGGCATAATTGTTGTACGACGCCCTGTTTGTCACACCGTGGTCATATTCGGTTTCCTGTACCTGTCGAAGTACGGTCCCCATTGTAAGAAGGAGACCCGAAGACTTCGGGTTTGCATTTGATTCCTCAAGGAAAATCTTTCCCTGTGTGACGACAAGAGCCTCTTCGTCCGGGATGTTCCAGGCATCGGTCCATGTATCCTTATCCGGACAGATCGCCACATCCTTCGCTGAGATCCAACCGGAGATGCAGGATGAGACACAGTAGTAGAAATTCCCGTCAGCTGATACAAGCCTGACAAGCACCGGGTCTCCGACGGTCAGGGATGAGAGAGAAAAACAGTCAAAATCCGGATCGTCCTTATCGTACGATACAAGCAGTTCCGTGGGATAGACCCGGATATTTGTGTGTTTCACGCAGATTCCATATTGTACCGCCTGGGTTTTCGACGCTTCACAGCCGTCGATATTGCCGGGAACATCCTTCAGATCCTCATAGGACAGGACTTTGCCGTCCTCTTTATAGTAAGAGCCGTTCAGAAAATCACTGATTTCCTTCATGCACCCCTGAACGAGGGAGCGCTTAAGGGCTTCTCCGTCAAAGGTCTCTGAGGCCGATGAAAGATCAGTCATTTTGCATGCGTCGGTTCCGATAATTGCCTGATTCAATGTTTTAAGGGATGCCGTGTCTGCCAGGACTCCGTCTTCTCCATTTACCCAGAATGACGCTTCCGTCATCTCTTCCGTTACGCCCGGCATAAGAGCGGGCCCGGCGCTTACATTTTGCGGCAGACCGGCAATTACGGACAGTGCTGCCGCAGCCGCCGCCAAAAACCTGCGTATTCTCATAAGTATTTTCCTCTCTGTGTTTACATTTTATGCCGCCAGGGCCGGAATTACCTGAAAGGTTATAATTCCGCGTCCGTCAGGGACATCATAACAGGATGATGTTCATTTTTCTATCTGAAACATGCAATCCGGCTGTGCATACCTATAGGGACAGGACGGCGGAGTGAATGGTCACGCAGTCCAGCATATGATAAAATACTATGGAATGCGATGAGGAAATGACTGGAAAGGAGCTGCTATGGCAACAATCAAAGATATCGCAAGAGCGGCAAACGTCTCCAGCGGTACCGTCTCCAATGTGCTGAACCGAAAAGGAAATGTCACTGAAGAAAAAATAAGGAGAGTGGAGGAAGCTGTCATGCGCCTCGGTTACGAGGTAAATGAATCGGCGAAAATCCTCCGTCAGAAAACCCGCAATTCCATCGCCGTGATCGTGCCGAACTTCAGGGGAAGGCATTATCTTGAACTGTATGAAACCCTGACGAAGAATTTCGCGCCTTATGATTATGACGTAAGCACATATTATACGAATAACCTGCATGAGCGGGAACAGGAGCTGATCCGCAGGGTGATTTCACAGAATGTGTCCTGTATTGTGGCGTTTCCGACGTATATCGACGAGGGCAGGATTTATGACAAGATCCCTTCAAACATACATCTTGTGCTCGTCGGCCCGAGACCGACCAGAACGACCCGGCCGTATCTTCAGCTGTCCTTCGATTATGAAAAAATCGCCCATGATATTTCGGATTACGTGATATCAAGGCATTATAAAAATGTCGACATTTTTATTGACAGCGTCCGGTTCTCCAGAGATTTTCTTTATATTATCCTCCAGAGACTGTCGAGAGCCGGGATCAGCGTCCGGCATTTTGGGTCTACAACAAAGACAATTCTCCCGAGAACGCTGGATATGTTTGATCCCGGGGGAAAAGTGGACGCCGTCATTACATCAAATACCCAGAGAGCCGAGACGGTAAGAAAGGTCTATAGCTTCCTTCTCCCGGAGCACATTCCGGAAATAATTTCTCTTTCGCCGTCGAGGACAGTAGTGGAGGACGAATATACTTACGTTCATCTGGATTATCAGAAAATCGGCAATCTGATCACGGATTCCTTTATGACGCTGATCAAGTCAAAAAAGAATGTCGAAGGGTCTTATATTGTCGAATGCGATAATATCGTAAAGCGCGATGTTTCGACCGGATACCGGCACAGCGGTGTGCAGCTCAAGCTTCTGGCCGCCGAAGATCCGTGTTCCACTTATCTTGAAAAAGTACTGTCACAGTTTGAAGATACAACTGGGATCAAGGTCAAAATCCGTTACTATTCCAAAAATGCGTCCGTCAATGAAGTTCTGGCTCTGGCGGGAACAGGGTATGATCTTCTGATTTCTGACTACAGAAACCGGCGTATGCTGACCCGTTCCGGTGTGTTTCTCATGGAGGAAAAAGCTCCGGATGTGATCAGGCGGGTAAGGGATCTCGAAAAAGAGGCGGATACATATTTCCAGGAAAGAAATGGGAAGTGCGCGTATCTGTCATTCAATACCTCATGCCAGATGCTGTTCTATCGGCGCGATCTGTTCAAGGAACAGAAAATCGTGAGAAGGTATTATGAAAAGGTTTACAAAGAGCTGCGGCCGCCGGAAACGACGGAAGAGTATGATGATCTGGCGGCATTCTTTGCGGAATCCTTTGCGGGCGAGGGAAATCAGCGCTACGGCGTATCGATGTCGAGTTTCGGCAGCGACAATTTCTGGAAAGAGCTGTACTACCGCCTGAGAGCGGAAGGAATTTCTGCAAGAGGCAGGGATAAAAGAATCCCTTCCCGCGAGGAACTCTCGGAATCAATCCGGCGGTACTTCAGGGTTCTCAAGATGTCAAATATCGGCGAGGCATATCATGTGAGCGACGCGGCGGAAGATTTTATCCGGGGAAACAGCATGATGTCCATATTCTCCACATCCGAAACCAAGATGTTCAACGATAATAAATACGATCATTTCCGGGACAATGTCGCCTGCTGCGACGTTCCCGGCGGGATACCGGTAGTAGACAGCAACATCGTCGGAATCCTCGGCGGAACGGAGCATGTGGAAGAGGCCTGCGAATTCCTGCAGTGGCTGTACAGAAAGTCCATCTGCAACATACTGACCGCGCTGTCCGGGCAGCCGATCATAAAAAGTTCGGTGTTTAATACGCAGATTCTTGAGCTATATCCGTGGCTGAAATACTATAACCGGAATGTCGAGAGGGGGTTTTTTATCGAGGACTGTTTCTCGGAGATATCTGCGGATCCGGAGAACAGAAAGAGAATGGTTTCTCTCCTCACTGACGCTTACATAAACCCGACCCAGCATGAGAATCTTGCGGAATATCTTCTGCGTCAGCTGAAATGAAACGATTTAATAAAGGCTTGAAAATATTGAACGCGTTCAAAAATTCAAAACAAGCGTTTTTTGGACGGTGTATTGTATAACAACTACATAATATCGAACCGATATTTGTGTAAAATGACGGTAATTCGGGAAATTGCGCAGAGCACATTTTTTTGAATCGTTTTAAAATCAAATGGCGGTGAATGGATTTTCAAAGCAATTCGGGAATCCCCGGAAATGGATTAAAACGATTCAGAAAAGCTCTGTTGAAGCAAAAAAACGGCATTGATAAGATCACCTTGTATCAGGCAGGGTGGTCTTTTTTTGTCCTTATGCGGACGCGGGGCCCATGATGAAAGTTACGGCAATTAACGGAAGCCCGAGAAAAAACGGATCAACCGCGCGGCTCCTCAAAGCTTTCGAAACAGGCGCAAAGGAAGCCGGGGCAGGAGACGTAAAGCTCTTTGATCTGGCGGATTACGAATTCCGGGGCTGCATGAGCTGTTACGGATGCAAGAAGCGCGATACCGGGTGCGGCGGCAGATGCGTCCTTGATGATGCGATAAGCGGCGTTCTCGAAGAGGTCAGGCGGTCGGATGTTCTGATATTCGGGAGTCCGGTTTATTTTCACAACATCTCGGGACTTTTAAAGTGTTTCCTCGAACGGCTACTGTTTCCCTATCACACAGAGGGCGTCAATGCGCCTGGAAACACGCGGGCTGTGCTTATGTGCACCATGAGCCAGACGGAGGAAAGGTATTACGAAAGAGGATATGACAGAACGCTCGGGATAACCGCCGGCTGCATCGCCAAAGTGTTCGGATCCTGCGAGCTGACCGGCGTATTTGATACCCATCACCTGATTGATTACGAATCTTACAGGATCATGACGACAGAGGATGTTATAAGACGAAAGACAGATCATTACCGGAACGGATTCGAAACCGAAATCAAAAGGCTGTCCGGACTCGGAAAAGCAATAGTGGAAGAAAAATTCAGAGCACAATGAAAGGGGAATTCCAATGTCAAAAACGGTAGCAGTAATCGGCGCTCTTGACACGAAAGGAAGAGAAAACGCATACCTCGTGGAAAAACTGAAGGAGCGCGGGCTTGGCGTAATTGTGGTTGACCTCGGAATACTGGGCGAGCCGTATTTCACGGCGGATTATCCGGGATCCGTGGTTGCGTCTCGCGGCGGCATGGAGCTTTCGGAGCTTCGGGCGAAGATGGACCGCGCCCTCGGCCTCGACGTCATGAGCAGCGGAGCGCTGGCGATCGTAAAGGAGCTGATCGCTGAGAAGAAGATTGACGGAATCTGTGCTCTCGGCGGCGGCCAGGGAACCTATATGGCAACCACAATCCTGAAGGAGCTTCCCGTAGGTTTTCCGAAGGTCCTCGCGTCAACAACCGCATTTTCGGGAATCGTAAGAGAAGCCTTCGACAACCTCGGCGATACCTTTGTGTCGAATTCCATCGTCGATATCGAAAGCCTCAACAGCCGTCTCCGCGAGACCATCGTGAAGGTTGCGGCGGTGCTCGATGCGCTTGTGAACGTGGAAGAAATTCCGCCTACCGACGCCAAAGGGACGGTCGCGATTACGATGTGGGGCATTACTACAAAATGCGGAGACCGCGTCGCGCATACCATGGAAGACCACGGATATGAAGTGATGGTTTTCCATGCTACGGGAGACGGCGGAAACGTTATGGAGCAGCTGGTGGAACAGGGCAGGATCGACTGCGTGATCGATCTTACGACGGCTGAAGTATCCCATGAGGTCCTTGAAAATGCGATCGGCTGGCGTAACCACACCCGTCTTACGACGGCGGGAAAATGCGGCGTTCCGCAGGTAGTGATTCCCGGCGGTCTCGATGCTATCAATCTGGAAAATCCCCACAAGGTGCCCGACAGATGGGAGAACCAGGGAAGAAAATTCCACATGCACAATTCTTCCATGAAGGTCATGAGGACGACGAAAGAGGATCTGATTCAGGTCGGAGAGGTCATGGGAGACAGACTTGCCGCAGCGAAGGGAAAAACGGCAGTCCTTCTGCCGCTTAAAGGTCTCTCGGCAAATGACGTAGAGGGCGGAGATTTCTATGAACCCGAAGCGGACGCAGCCCTTTTTGAGACGCTTCACAGGAAGCTTGACGGAAAGGTCGACGTGATCGATATGCCGTACGCGGTCAACGATCCGGAGTTCGCGGATAAGATCGCTGAGACGGCGCTTCGGTTTCTTGAATCGTGAATGTCCTCTTAAAGACGTAACAGCAGATTAAGGATTCGGAAAGGACTGGCGTCAGATGAAAAAGCAATATGAGGATTTCCTTGCGGGACTGCACAGCAGATATGACGGCGGCGGATATGTCGTGGGATCCGGATGCGGAAGCGGCCTTTCCGCAAAAGGAGCGGTCGCAGGAGGCGCGGATTTTCTTGCCTGCTACAGCACCGCGGTATACAGGACGAGGGGGCTTCCGACACTGCTCTCGTTCCTGCCCTATGATGACTGCAACAAAATCACACAGGAGGCATTTCCAAATGTCAAAGTCGGTTCCGGTGACAGGCCGGTTCTGATCGGATGCGGCGCTCATGACCTCAGGTGGACCGTGGACGGACTGATTGACAAAGCTGAAGAGCTGGGTGCCGACGGTACCGTAAATGAATTTTTCATCGGATATTTCCGCGGGCATTCGCTGAAAAAAGCTGTGGATGACGCCGGGATGGGATTTTCAAGAGAGCTTGAGCTCGTCCGGAAGACGCTTGACCGGGGGCTGCTTTCACTTACCTGGGTCTTTGACGAACAGGAGGCGGCGGCAGCGGCTTCCCTCGGAGCGCCGCTCATCGGTCTCATGCTTTACCCGGAAAACTGCGGGATGAAGGATCCGGACGACTATGATTCCGTCGTGGCGTTTGCGATAAAGATGGCCGAAGCCGCATTTAAGGAAAATCCGGACGCGATCCTCTTCCTTCACGGCGGAGCCGCGGAAAAATATGAGAACGTCCGGTATATACTTCAGCGGACCCCGGTCCAGGGCTTTTTCACCGGATCCTCGGGAGAACGGATTCCGGTGGTTCCGGCAATCGCGGATACGGTCAGAAACTTCCGTGAGATCCCGTTTGTTCCGTACCGGAAATAACTCAAGGTAGTAAGGAGACCGTATGCGCGGTTTCCCAAAAATATGGTTGGATTCCAACCAATCACAACAATAAGGAGGTAGCAAATGAAAAAGAGATTACTGGCAATCGCACTTGTGTTTGGCATGGTAATCGCTCAGGCGGGCGTAGTTGCAGCTGATTCTGCAGCTGAAGCTCCGGTCAGCACGGATCCGATTAAAGTCGGCGTAATCACACCGCTTTCGGGAAATGCGTCGACCATCGGCGAAGGCTGCGTGAACGCGGTCAACATGGCGCTCGATGAAGCCAACTGGGAAGTCTGCGGCAGAAAGATCGAACTGACCGTGGAAGACAGCCCGGAATCAGCTACGATCTGCATTGAGAAGACAGAGCGACTGGTTCAGAGAGACGGCGTTCAGGTTATCCTTGGCCCCTTAGGCGGAGCTGAAGGCGCAGCGATCAAGCAGTATGCTCCGAATATCCCGGATACCACGATCATCGTCGCCGGATCCGCAGCTGAATCTGTCACGATGCGCGGCATTGAGCCGAACGTATTCCGTACATCCTACACGGGCTCCCAGGTGACATTCGCTCTCGGAACCTATGCGTATGAAGAACTCGGATACCGCAAGGTCGCTACGATCGCTGCGAACTATGACTTCCCGTTCGCACAGGTCGCAGGCTTTGTTCTTACCTTCGTAAGAAGCGGCGGCGAAGTTGTCGACCGTCTCTGGGTAGAGCAGGGATCCACAGATTATTCCTCCATCGTCACGAAGATTCCGGAAGGCATCGACGCTATGTACTGCTGCCTCACATCTTCCGACGCGATCAACTTCCTGTCCACGCTTCAGTCCATGGGCCGTTTCGGCGAATTCGCGATCCTCGGCGGAACAACATTCGTTGATACCTATACTCTTGAGAGCGACGTAGGATACCTGCTTGAAGATGTTTACGCATCCGGACACTGGGCAGAGGATCTTCCGTATGAAGAAGCGAAGACCTTCATGGCTGCTTTCGAAGAGAAATTCGGAACAACTCCGACACTCTGGGCTACAGACTATTACATCGCTACACAGTGGTTCCTGAAGGCTGCTGAAGAAGTCGGCGGCAACATTGAAGACCTTGACGCATTCAGAGAAGCAATCATGAACGTCAACTACAACTCCGCACGCGGCCCGGTCCGCATGGATGAGTTCCACAATGTTGTTGAAAATGTCTACATCACACACGTTGAGAAGAACGCTGACGGCAAGCTCGTTACTGTTCCGATCGTTACTCTGGAAGACCAGGATCAGTTCGGACCGTTTGATCCCGACTGGTATCAGGATACGCTCGGCGATCCGGATGAAACCAACCCGACCAATGAAGCTGCGCAGTCCGCAATCCTTAAGGCAGAATAACAGATCTTCTGCTGAATACGGAAGGAGCGCGTAACAAAGCGGATTACCTTTGATCCTTTTTCGCTTCCGCCTCATCTCCGGCCCCGCACGCGGGGCCGGAGAGGGTGGACGGCGGCTGATAAGCAGTTATGACTAATGGAGTGAATAATCAGATGCAAAATCAGGCAAGTACGAAACCGGTGGTTCTGTCTGCCGAGCATGCAAGCGTACATTTCGGCGCATTAAAGGCCGTAAACGACGTATCCATGCAGGTTCGCCAGGGAGAGCGGCACGTCATTATCGGAACGAACGGCGCCGGAAAAACAACACTCTTCAACCTGATTGCCGGAGATCTGAGGCTGACTTCCGGGAAAATCATCCTGTTCGGAGAAGATGTAACAAACAAGCTTCCCCGGGAGAGAGCCAGAATGGGTCTTCGTAGGACATACCAGACATCGGCCGTCTTCAACAGCATGACGGTGAGGGAAAATCTGTATATGTCGCTTCTCGGTGAAAAAAGCCCGCGCAAGTGGCTCGATCCGTTCCACGGTATTTCAAGAGACCGGGATATGATGGCAGAGGTCGAACAGTGCGCGGAGAAAATATTACTGAAAGATAACCTCGAGACAAGAGCGATCAATCTTTCCCATGGACAGAGACGTCAGCTCGAACTCGGACAGGCATTAATAGTGGAACCCAGACTGATTCTGTTTGACGAGCCGGCATCGGGACTTTCGGCAGAAGAACGCGAGATGATGCAGCGGATGATAGCGGATCTGGACAGCGAGAAGCTTACGCTGGTCATGATCGAGCATGACATGGATATCGCCTTTTCGGTCGCGGATCACATCATTGTGATGTTTGAAGGCCAGCTGATCGCGGAGGGTTCTCCCGCAGAAATCCGGAATAACAGTCAGGTCAGGGAAATCTATCTGGGAGGACGGTTTGATGACAAGTCCAATTCTTAAAGTTGAGAATGTCCATGTATATTTCGGAAAGAGCCACATTCTCCAGGGAGCTTCCCTTGAGGTGAATGAGGGAATGACGGCGGTCGTCGGACGAAACGGAATGGGCAAGACGACACTGATGAACAACCTGATGGGACTGGTTCAGTCCACGGAAGGAAAAGTGACATTTTTCGGGGAGGATATAACGAACCTGAAGCCTTACCAGATCGCAAGAAAAGGTATCGGCTACGTGCCTCAGGGCAGACGGGTCTTCCCGTCACTGACCGTAGAGGAGCAGCTGTCGTTCATCTACAGGAAATCCGGAAGCCCGGACGGATGGGATCTTGAAAAAGTGTATGATTTCTTTCCACGTCTGAAGGAAAGAAGAAAGCACGGCGGGAATCATCTCTCGGGCGGCGAGCAGCAGATGCTTGCGATCGGCAGGGCACTGATGCTGAACCCGAAGCTCCTGATTATGGATGAACCGTCTGAAGGACTTGCGCCTATCATTATTGAGCAGCTTATTGAGTTCTGCAACCGTGTCAAGGAAACCGGGCTTTCGATTCTGCTCGTCGAGCAGAGTATGTATTTCGCCATGAACGTTTCAAATATCGCCCATGTCATGCAGAACGGCACATTTGTTTATGACGGGGATTTCAAGGAACTTATGGCTGACGAGGAGAAAGCGCAGCAGATACTCGGCATCGGGTCATAAACGGCACGGAAAGGAACGGAGTCTATATGAATACAGCAATTACATTGATTCTGAACGGTTTGTCCTATGCCGCAATCCTGTTCATAGCCTGCAGCGGGTTCTCCCTGATTTTCGGTCTTATGAACGTCGTCAGCTTCTGCCATGGAACATTTTATCTGCTTTCATGTTTCATAAGCTACTACGCGTTCAAGGCGACCGGGAGCTGGCTGATCGCATTGATTGTAGGGGCAGCCGGAATCGGATTGTTTGCAGGAATCTTTAAATTTACCCTGTTTGACAGGGTAATGGGTGACAGCGACAGAGAGTCGCTGATGACGCTGGGAATGAATTTCGTGGTAGTGGATGTCATCACCATCCTCTATCCGACGGATGCGAAGATTATACCTACGCCGCAGCTGCTGCAGGGAACCTTCAAGCTGCCGTTCGGCGTGAAATATCCGATCATGCGGTTCGCGTATATCGGAATCGCGATCCTCATCGGCCTTGTGATCTATCTGCTTCTGCAGAGAACAAAGCTCGGCCAGATTATCCGGGCGGGCGTCGATGACAAAGCGATGACATCAGCCCTCGGAATCAATATCAGCACGATCTTTACGATTGTCTATGTAATCGGTATGGCGCTGGTCGGCATAAGCGGCGCCCTCGGCGCAACGTACATGTCCTTCCGCGTGGATCTGACGGAAAACCAGATGCTTCTATACTCGATGATTATTGTCACAATCGGCAGTATGGAGAGCATCGTCGGCGCGGCCATAGGGGCGATTATCGTCGGCCTGCTCGACAGCTTTACCAAGTTTTACGTGCAGTCACTTTCCACAACACTGCTGTTTGTACTGGTCGTCGTGATCCTGATTATTGCCCCGAGAGGAATTATGGGGAGAAAGAGCAGGAGGGCAGCATAGCATGAAGATCAGACAAAATGGAAAATTAGTGCCGGGCGCGGCCACCAATTTAATTATGCTCGTACTGATTATACTCCTTGCGCTCGTACCGGCTACCAACAGCAATTTCATGATTTTCCTGTTCACGAGAACATTTTTCTACAGCCTGATGGCATTCGGCCTTACTTATATCCTTGGCTGGGGCGGCTTAAGCCTTATGGCGGTTGCATTTATGTACGGCATTGGATGCTATTCACTGGCGATCCTTCAGGTAAAAGTAGGATTCACGTACTGGGCAGCTTTCGGACTGTCGTTGCTGATTATCCTTGCTATTTCGATGATTTATACTCTGACGCTGCTTCACGCGAAAGGGACGACCTTCATGGTCATAACTCTGATCGCCGCGCAGTCCGTCAATATGATCGGTAAGCAGTGGGTTTCGCTTACGGGCGGCACGAACGGAATCAACGGCCTGAAGCTGGGGACATTTTTCGGAATACCGCTGACCGGAAGAATCGCGAAATACTATTTCTTCATGGCGTTTGCAGTCGGTTTCTACATCTTCTTCAAGCGTCTCTCCTATTCGCCGCTGGCGCTCTGCCTGCGGGGCTGCAGGGATGAAGAGAAGAAAGTGGGTTCCATGGGAATCAACAAGCTTTCGATCCGGTATGTTTCCATCGTTATTGCACTCTTTGTGAGCGGTATAGCGGGACTTCTGTCGGTCAGCTATTACACTCATGTTTCTGCGGATATGATCAGCATGTCAACCGCGATCATGGTGCTCTTCATGACACTTCTCGGAGGATCCGGAAAGATTGAAGGCGCGCTCCTCGGTGCGGTGCTCTACATACTGATTGAAGATATGCTGAGTACCTGGACGGACAGATACAAGATGTTCATCGGAATCCTCTTTATCATCATTGTCCTTTTCATGCCGAACGGTATATTCGGGCTGAAATTCGGAAAACGAGAAAAAAAGGCAAGTGCATAACACAATAACTTTAAAGAAAGGAATGGTGAAGAAGTTATGAAAAGATTTACCCGCGATGAGATCAGGGCGCGTCTTGACGCGCGGCTGGCGAAAAAGGAGCCGATTATTGCCTGTGAGGCAGGCGTCGGCATCACTGCTAAGATGTACGAAATGTACGATATCGACCTGATCTTCGCAACATCAGCAGGCGTCTTCAGAAGCCGCGGCGTCGATGATGTATTTTCCCTTACGGCGTACGGCGAATGCAATGAGATGACCTATGAGCTCGTAAGACGAATTCACGGCGTTACGAACAATACTCCGGTTATCGCCGGCGTCAATACGATTGATCCCAGATGCATTCTGGCGACGCAGGTCAGGAATTTCAAGGAAGCGGGAGTTTCCGGAATCATCAATTCCCCGTCCATCGCCGCATTCGTATCCGCCATCAATATTCTTGAGGGCACGCCGGTTGAGCGCGATATGCTGAAGGAGTGCCAGGAAAATGAGATGTTCACGGTCGCGGACTGCTTCTTCCACGAAGACATCAAAACCTATGCTGAGTCAAAGCCGGATATGATGATTATCGATCTGAAATGGGCTGTTGAGGAAGGCATCAGCAGAGACATCCTGAATGATCAGAAGATCAACGCATGGTTCCCGAAGAAGCCGTTTGATCCTGCCTATTACAATGATATCGAAGCCTGCTGCAAAGAAATTCAGGAGTGCTACGAAGAAATCAAGGCGATCTCTCCGGATACTTACGTACTGGTCACCGGAGGCCCGTTCACGACATACGAGGCAGCGGAAAAGCTGTTTGCCCTGACCGACGTGGAAGGCTTCCTCGGAGGAAAGTGCTTCGACGAAGATGTAATGAGAAAATATATTCTTGAAAACCAGGCTGCGTTCTCCAGCCTTTCGCTTAATAAGGAGGCCTTCTGATCATGACGAAGTTTACAAGAGAAAGAGTTATTGAGAGATTAAGAAGCAAACTTCTGCAGGGCAAGCCGCTTATGGGAGCCGGCGCGGGAACGGCGCTCATCGGAAAGATTCTTGAGGAATCGGACGTAGATCTGATCTTCGCGTACTGCACCGGAGAGTTCCGTCTGGACGGCTATCCGTCGGTATTCGGTATGTTCCCGTTCCTTGACTGCGATGCACTTTCCATCAAGCAGATGAAGTATCTTTCGGCCGTTGTCGACAATACGCCGGTGATCGCGGGAATCGGTTCCGGCGGCCCGACAGCGAGCTACGCAAACCTGATCGATGAATTCGTCGAAGCAGGTTACGCGGGCGTCATCAACGTACCGCTTTCACCCTATCAGCCGATCGTTCCGGGCGGATCCATCGGAATGATGGGAGAGTACAGACAGAAACTCAATTCGACGCTTGACGGCGCTGTGGAAATGGTAGCTACCGCCGCGAGAAAGAATGTTTTCTCGGCCGGATATGCGTTCACGGATGAAGCGATCCGCAAATTTGCAGCGGCCGGCGCGGACCTTCTCGTCCCGCATCTGGGACTTACGCTGGGCGGAGCTGCTGGCGCGGACGACAGCAAGGTTGAGGATATCAGAAAGTCAGAATACGAGCGTCTTGCTCATATGTGCGAGCTCTGCCACCAGGAAAATCCGGATGCATTCATCATCGCCCACGGCGGACTGCTCTCAAGGCCTGAAGATGTAAAGGATGCCTTTAAGGTTTCAAGAACCATGGGCTTCATCGGAGCTTCCAGCTGCGAGAGACTTCCGATCGAAAAAGGCATGAAAGAAACAATGGAAAAATTCCGTACGCTGCGCAGGCGCTGATAACGGATCCTTAAGCGGGCTGCGCAGGCCTTTGGGCCTGACAGCCCGTTTGCTTTACAAAAAACAGGGGGATGCTCCGTATGAAACGCTACACGAGAGAAGAACTTCGGTTAAAGCTGCAGCAGAGGCTCGACGCAAAACTCCCGATTCTGGCGTGCGAAGCCGGCGTCGGTCTTACCGCGAAAATGACCCAGAAAGAGGACATCGATCTGATTTTCATCACTACGGCTGCGATGTTCCGGATGCGCGGCCTCGACGACAGCAACGCTCTTAAGGCGTACGGTTGTGCGAACGAGGATACCTGGGAGCAGGTTCGGCGCATGAACCGGGTAATCCGCGAGGTGCCTGTTGTGGCAGGAATCTCCGCAAATGATCCGCGCCTCGTGCTCGATGAACAGCTCTCTTTGTATGAACATGCCCATGTATCGGGAATTATCAATTCGCCGTCGGTGGGTCCGGTCCAGCAGTCGATGAGACGGGACTTCAGCAACACGGACGATATGGGAATCTGTGTAGAGAAGGATATGCTGAAATACGCGCAGGAACGGGACTTTTTCTCGGTATACCAGGCGTATTTTGAACATGACGCGCTGGACTTTGCGGCGCAGAAACCGGATATGATCGTCATCAACATGGATTATTCCGTTGAACCCGGAGCAAATCCTGAGACATACCGCGATCACGACCGGTTCCCTGAGTTCTATTACAGGATGTTTAATCCGGCATGGATGGAAGACGTGGATGGCTGTCTTCGCGCGATGCAGGACCTGTATGAAAGAATCAAGGCTATTTCGCCGGAGACCTTCGTCCTGGTTGCCGGCGGTCCGTTTATCGAGATGGAAAATGTCCGGTCCCTGTTCAGGCAGACGGATCTGGACGGAATACTGGGCGGCGTATTGCTGGAGGAAAACGTCATCCGGGAATCCATTGGGAAGCATCAGGCTGCACTTCAGTCGATCCGTATTGCGGAGGGCGAATAAATGGGAGAACTGAACCGGTACACCAGAAAAGAGGTATTAGAGCGGCTGAATAAGAAGCGGTCGGAGAAGAAGCCGATTATCGCCTCAGGGGCGGGGGCCGGGCTGATCGGAAAGGTCCTCGATGAAAACGGCTGTGATCTGATTTTTTCATACTGTACGGGTGCATTTCGGATGGACGGATATATGTCGCATTTCGGAATGTTGCCGTTTCTTGACTGCGATGAGGATTCCGTGGTTTTCGGGAACCGGCTCATGCGGGTCGTAAAAAACACCCCGATCATCTGCGGTATCGGAGCCGGGAGCCCCACCGCTCACACAGAGGTTCTGCTCGAGAGGTTCATCGACGGAGTCGGGTATGCCGGAGTGATCAATGTGCCGATTGATCCTTATTATCCGGAACGGCCGGGATGCACGCGGGGAATGTTCGGGGAGAGATGCTCGCGGGATGACGCAGTGCTTCGGAAATCCGTCGAGAACATTTCCATAGCGCATAAAAGAGACGTGTTTACCAGCGCATACTGCTTTACGGACGAATCAATCCGCATGTTCGGCGATGCGGGCTGCGACATGTTTATTCCGCATCTCGGATTTACAGCGGGCGGAACCAACGGAGCGGTCCTCGATACCTCGCAGACCTTCTTTGAAAGTGAGATGGAACGGCTTGCCCGGATGGTGGAGCTGTGCCGGAGCGTAAATCCGGACGCCATCTGCGTCGTGCACGGGGGAGTCCTTGCCGATACGGACAGCATCGCGAAGGGAATCCGCGCCTCAAGGGCTGACGGATATGTCGGCGCCTCCGGAACGGAGAGAATTCCTGTGGAGCAGGGCATCACGCAGGTGATGCGGGAGCTCCGTGCAATCAGAAAGAGGTAATGCAGTGAAAATGGTAATGCTCGGAACAGGGCACGCGCATGTGACGAAGTGTTATAATACCTGCTTCGCACTGATAGATAAAGGGGAGGTTTTCCTTACGGATGCGGGCGGGGGAAACGGCATTCTTACCCGGCTTGAGACGGCAGGCATCAGAATAGCAGATATCCGGCATCTGTTTGTAAGCCATACGCACACGGACCATATCCTCGGCGCAGTATGGGTGGTCAGGCTGTATCTTGCCGGATGTCTGGAACAGGGTTTTACAGGCAGGATGACGGTCAGCGGAAATCAGGAAGTTATCCGGGTTCTTAAGTGGTTGTGCCGCACGCTGATCCAGTCCGCCTATTCGGATCTGATCGCCCGGCACATCATTTTCAAAGAACTTGCGGAAGACGACGTTCTGCAGATTCTCGGGCGGAGAGTACGCTTTTTTGATATTCACGGCACCACCGCGGCTCAGTACGGCTTTGAGATGGAGTACGCCGCCGGGAAACGGTTCGTATTTGCCGGAGATGAACCCTACAGACCATCCGGGAAGCGGTTTCTCGACGGAGCGGAGTGGGCGGTGCTTGAGGCAACGGTTCCGTATGAATCCGATGAGAACAGCCACGGGCATGCTACGATCAGAAGCTCGTGTGAAGACGCAGAAAGAGCTGGCGTTAAGCACCTGATCCTCACACATACGGAAGACAGAGATATAAATAATCGAAAAATGCTCTACGAAAAAGAGGCCGCGCGCTTCTTTCCGGGCGAGGTATACGTACCGGATGATCTGGATGTGTTCGAGATCTGCTGACGCGGCGGACATAAGAAAAGAGGGATATTTGATGAACCGGTTTCATTTTTTGGAAAAACATCACGGAATGCTGCGAAAGAGCGCGGCACTGCTTCGCGGGGCAACGGCTCTGTGTATGACGGCAGTTCTCTTTTTTGGAGCTTTGCCGATTTTTGGAGACGCGGGAGGTGCGGAGCTCTGGAACAGCCTTTATAAGGACAGCCCGCTGGATGAGGGCGAAGCTGTTCTTACGATCAACGGCCATGATGTGATGCCGGATGAATATCTCAGTTATGTTATGCCCTATGTGGTGAATGCGGACGGGAACGGATCGCAGGACGGAGAAGAGGCGGTAAATAGTATCAGGCAGAGCGCCGAGAATGATATCCGCACCAACTATCAGCTTATGATGTGGGCGGAGGAAGAAGGTTATCTGACAGAAGATGTCACGGAGGATGAGTACCGGGAGGCACTTGCCGCCGAAGAAGAAGCTGCCGGAGGAAAAGAGGCGCTCGACGCGCAGAAGGCGTCGAATTTCATGACGGATGAGGTGTACGAGCTGCGGCTTCGGCAGAGCATCGTCCAGGGAAAACTGAGACAGTTCGTCTATTCCGAGGGAAGTCCGTACATAACCCCGACAGATGAGGAGCTGAAAGAGATTTACGACGCGTATCAGTTCTACACCACGAAGCAGATTCTGATCTTTTCTTCCGACGATCCGGAGCAGGATATGAAGAAGAAGGAGACCGCCGTCGAAGCCCTGAATGCCTTAAAGGACGGTAAGACGTTTGAAGAGGTGATGGAGCTCTACAACGAAGATCCCAACGCGATGGGGACGGATACCGTGTACATCGCGAAAACGGGGGATCTGTTCTCTGAATATGAAACAGCGGCCAGGGCGCTTGCGGTTGATGAGGTGAGCAGCATCATCACATCGCAGGTGGGCTACCATATTATCAAAAGGGTAGAGCCGTCGGCGGAAGATCTGAGAACCCAGGTCAGCATTTATTTTGAAAACTATAAAGTGAACGAAAAAATGAACGACCTGATGTATGCCGAGGAAATCGTGTACGGAAAGCATTATGAAGAGATCGATCCCGGAAAAATAGCAACGGAGTGAAAAGAATGGTCAAGCATATTTATCTGTTTAAACTGAAAGAAGGCGTGTCCGCGGACGAAGTCCGGGAGAAGCTGTTGACTCTTAAGGATCATGTGCCGGAAATCTGCGAGCTTGAGGTGGAGAAGGATTTTAAGCACGCCTCGAATTCCTATGATCTCTGTGAGTATATTACTTTCCGGACTATGGAAGAGTACGAGTGCTTCGGGAAAAATGAGTATCACGACGGAATCCGCCGGTATATGGCGGATAAGCAGGAGTCCGGGATTAAGATAGACTACATGGTTTAACCTGCGGCTTTGACTTTCGTCATAGTTGGTTTTCACAGGATCGCCCTGTAGTTGATTCTGTTCAATGGGCAAACCAAAAACCCTCAACTTTTGGCGGTTGAGAGCCTTTGGTTTGCCCATATATTTTGTAATATAAACAGGAAGTTACATTGTAGCATGATCAATCCGCCATGCGAGAAACAAGAAATTCAATTGTAGCATGGCGAGTAGACCATGCGAGAATT
>CADBRO010000037.1 GCA_902797075.1 uncultured Lachnospiraceae bacterium | reverse complement strand
TGACGGCCGAACAGAAGACCATCATTTCCGCCTGGCTAAGTGACACAGATCCGGTCAAATACCGCATTCTCGTCAGAACCAACGCGGCTAAGGCGGCAAAAAGCGAGTTTCTTTCTGAGATACAGGCACTCTCAGGCCGGCTTGACCGCATTTTCGAAGACGCAAAACAGGCTTCTTCAGGAGCTCTGTTATATGCGCCGGATCCGTTTTATATCACCATGCTTCGCGACTCCTACGACGAAACGCCGCGTCTTGTCAGCGACATTCCCGCGTATGCGGAAAAAATGGCGGCGGCCGCGGGCAAGAGTACCGATGAAATCCTCTATGTGAGGGGAAGCAGGCTGCTTGCGCTTGAGCAGCTTTACGGAATCCGCGAGACGCTTGACCATCTGACAAGGAGCCATGTATGGCTTAAAAGCGGTGCGTATCTTGTCATTGAAAGAACCGAGGCGTTTGTCAGCATTGACGTCAACACCGGAAAATGTCTGCGGGGAAGAATTCCGGAAGAAACCTACAGAAGGATCAATCAGGAAGCCGCTGCGGAAATTTCAAAACAAATCCGGCTCAGAAACCTTTCCGGAATGATCCTTGTGGATTTCATATCGATGGAATCTGAGGATCACAACAATGAACTGATCGGCGTCATGAGAAAGCTCGTGAAGAAAGATCATATACATACCGAGATCGTGGATATCACCCCTCTTGGGATTATGGAAATTGTGCGCCAGAAAGTTAGAAAACCTCTTGAAGAGGAGCTTGGTTTGTGATAATATGTCCTAGTGTGCCGCACGGAGAGGCTTATAAGACTGTGCCCGTAAAGGGAGACAGCGCCGTATCCGGCGAGTATTGTGAAGAGGAGGTGTAGATCATGTATGCAGTGATTGCTACCGGCGGAAAGCAGTACAGGGTTTCTGAAGGTGACATCATCCGTGTTGAAAAGCTCGGAGCTGAGGCAGGCGAGAAGGTTACTTTTGACAACGTTCTTGCAGTCGGAGGCGAAACGCTTAAAGTCGGTGCGGATGTTAAGGGCGCGACTGTTGAAGCGGAAGTTATCCGCAACGGACGCGAAAGAAAAGTGATCGTCTATAAGTATAAGCCGAAGACCGGCTATCATAAGAAAAACGGTCACAGACAGTATTACACAGCAGTAAAGATCAGCAAAATCAACGGCTGATATATATGATCAGAGTAACAGTTATTCGCAGAAATGACTCTCTTGCGGGGTTCAGATCAGAAGGCCACGCAGGATACGCGGATGAGGGCTACGATATCATCTGCGCGGCGGTTTCCGCGCTCATGATCAACTGTGTTAACTCCGTAGAGAAATACACCCGGGACAGGGTTGTGGCGGATGAGCACAGCGGATATCTGAGCTGCTCCTTTCCGGACGGATTGTCCGCGGATGGAGAACTTCTTGTAAATTCCATGCTGGACGGCCTGGAGATGATTTCCGGGACTACTGACCGGGATGGGAAGCCATTTCTGCAGATCGTATTTGAGGAGGATTAAGTCATGCTGAATATGAATCTTCAGCTCTTCGCTCATAAAAAGGGTGTCGGTTCCACAAAGAACGGCCGTGATTCAAGAGCAAAGAGACTCGGAGCCAAAAGAGCGGACGGCCAGTTCGTAAAAGCGGGCAATATCCTTTACAGACAGCGCGGAACGCACATCCATCCGGGTGAAAACGTCGGTATCGGCGGCGATGATACGCTTTATGCAAAGGCAGACGGCATTGTTCGTTTTTCCAGACTCGGCAGAGACCGCAAGCAGTGCTCGATCGAGCCGGTAGAGGAATAATCTCTAAGTCAACCCAAAGCTCTGAATCTTATTAAGATTTGGAGCTTTTTTATTATTCATTGTTTCAGAAAGGCGAGGACCTGAACATGTTCCTTGATTATGCCAGAATTCACATCCGCTCCGGAAAAGGCGGAGACGGCCACGTAAGCTTCAGACGTGAAAAGTATGTCCCTGCGGGCGGTCCTGACGGAGGCGACGGCGGCAGAGGAGGCGACGTCATCTTTGAGGTCGACACTTCCATGAACACACTTTTCATATATAAGCACCGTTACCAGTTCAAGGCCGGCAACGGCGAACCCGGGGGCAAGAAGCGCTGTCACGGCAAAAACGGAGAAGACATCATTCTTAAGGTTCCGGAAGGAACGATCCTCCGCGAGGAACACAGCGGGAAAATCATTGCAGACATGTCCGGCTCGAACCGCAGGCAGGTGATCCTGAAAGGCGGACGAGGCGGAAGAGGAAACATGAATTTTGCAACCCCGACCAATCAGGCGCCGCAGTATGCAGAGCCGGGAAAACCTGCGGCGGAGCTTGACTGCACTCTTGAGCTTAAGCTTGTCGCCGATGTAGGGCTTGTGGGATTCCCGAATGCAGGGAAATCAACCTTCTTATCCCGGGTCACAAATGCCTCGCCGAAAATCGCCAGCTATCCGTTCACCACGATCGATCCGAATCTCGGGGTTGTAGACCTCGGGGACGGGAGAGGATTCGTTATCGCCGATATGCCGGGGCTTATCGAAGGAGCCTCCGAAGGCGTGGGTCTTGGATTCCGTTTTCTCCGGCACATTGAGCGGACCAGGGTTCTGATTCATCTTGTGGACACCGCTTCCTTTGACGGGCGCGATCCGGTTGAAGACATCAAAGCCATCAATGATGAGCTCATGAAGTTCAATCCCGACATCATGAAAAAGCCGATGCTGATTGCGGCCAATAAGATCGACGTCAGGACAGAGGGAGACGACCCTGTAGAGCGGATCCGCAGGGAATATGAACCTCAGGGCTTCCGGGTTTATCCGATATCCGCCGTGACAGGAGAGGGCGTGACTGAGCTCCTCAACGATGTCAGAAATCTTCTTGATACGACTGCTCCGGAACAGGTATACTATGAACAGGAGTTCTTCCCCGAAGACCTTATCTCCCTCTCTGATCTTCCCTACACGGTCGAAACCGAAGAAGGTCACGACGGTGAAACGGTCTATGTGGTCGAAGGTCCGAAGATCGAGCGCATGCTGAGCTACACAAATCTTGACTCGGAAAAGGGATTCCGGTATTTCACCCAGTTCCTCCGCCGGTCCGGCATCATCGACGATCTGAAAGAGGCCGGTATCGCCGAGGGACAGTCCGTCAGAATGTACGGGCATGTATTTGAATTTTATGATGACGAGGCAATGTTTGATGAATCTGACGAGTAAACAGAGAGCTTATCTGAAGAGCCTTGCGATGACAATTTCTCCGGTGCAGTATCTCGGAAAAGCATCTCTTACCGAGGAAAATCTCCGGAATATCGAAGAAGCGCTCGCCGCAAGGGAACTGATCAAGATCGGTGTACAGAAAAACTGCGAGGACGATCCGCGTGAGATCGCCGAAGCGGCAGCCCTTCGGACCGGTTCCGTTGTTGTGCAGGTGATCGGGAAGAAAATTGTACTCTACAGACCGGGAGAAGATGATAAGAGGCGGATCGAGCTGCCTCCGGCGAAGCGATGAAGACCGGAATCATGGGCGGGACGTTTGATCCGATTCATACAGCCCACCTGATACTCGGCGAATCTGCCCGTGAGGAGTACGGGCTTGATACCGTCCTCTTTATGCCCACCGGAAATCCGCCCCACAAGACGGACCGGAAAGGCCGCGCCTGCAGCGAAGACAGGCTTATGATGGTCAGGCTCGCAATATCCGGCAACCCGCATTTCGAGTGTTCAGATCTTGAGATGCAAAGAAGCGGTTTTATCTATACCTGGCAGACGCTGGAAATCCTGAAAGAAGAACGTCCGGGAGATGAGTTCTTCTTCATTATCGGAGGCGATTCGCTTAAGGATTTCAGCTCATGGAGAAGACCGGATAAAATCTGTGAGAACTGCACTTTGCTGGCAGCAGTCAGGGACGGGATGTCCCGCGAAGAGCTTGATCTTAGAATCAGCGAAGTGCGCAGCAAATACGGAGCCAGGATTTTTGAGCTTCACACCCCCAATATGGACATTTCTTCCCATATGATACGGAACATGATCGGTTCCGGAAGATCCGCAAGATATTATCTTCCGGAAAATGTCAGAGAATACATACTGGAAAAAAGGATTTATTTCCCGGATCATCCGGACACACAGGAGACATAAATGGCTGATAAAATCTGGGATATCGAGGAAATGAACAGGCGCCTCAGGAAGTATATCGATACCAACCGGTATTACCATACCCAGGGGGTTCGTTTTATCAGCGCCGCGCTCGCGATGGCACACGGCGTCGATATATCAAGAGCAGAAACGGCCGGTTTGCTGCATGACTGCGCAAAATGCATTCCCGATGCGAAAAAAATCAAGCTGTGCGATAAAAACAATATCCGGATTACGGATGTGGAACGAAACAACCCGTTTCTTCTTCACTCAAAAGTAGGAGCGTATATCGCGAAGGAAAAGTACGGCATCACGGATGAAGGCATACTCGAGGCAATCCGCTACCATACCACGGGAAAGCCGGGAATGACGGCTCTGGAACAGATCGTATTTATTGCCGACTATATCGAGCCGAGGAGAAACAAATCCAGGAATCTCCCGACGATCAGGCAGACGGCGTTCCGCGATCTCGATGAGTGCTGTTATCTGATTCTTAAGGATATGCTTTTATATCTTCACTCCAAAAGCGGTGAGATTGACAGTAATACACAGGATGCATTTCATTTTTACGAAGAAGTGCACGACGAACGAAGAGACTGACCCACAACCTGAAAGGAGAAGCTTGTATGACCAAAGAAGAAAGCAGAACGCTCGCATCCATCGCGGTAGCGGCTCTTGAAGACAGGAAGGCCGTCAGCGTCGAGGTAATCGAAATTGACGAGATATCGCCCCTTGCCGACTACTTTGTAATCGCAAGCGGAACGAATGTAAACCAGACGGAAGCCATGGTACAGGCTGTCGAAGAAAAGGCAGCGCTCGCAGGCTTCGTGCCTGATCACGTCGAAGGACACCGCAATGCGAACTGGACGCTGATCGACTTCAAGGGCGTCGTAGTCCATGTATTTGACGACGAAGCAAAAGCTTTTTATGATCTCGCAAGAATCTGGCAGGACGGTAAAAAGATCGATCCGGCAACCATGGAGCCGATTTCTGACGGAGGAAACAGTCCTGAATAATTATCATTTCGGAAGCCGAACGGGTAAAGACGGGAAGCGCCGGTTTATGTTCTTAACAGCCGCGCTTCTGATATTTGCGCTCTTTTCCTGTCCGGCTTTTTTTGTGTCCGCGGATGGTACGGCTGATGAGGCATTGTCTGACGCAGATTTAAAGCATTTTTCCTACAACAGGCTGGATGACGAGGCGAAGCTGATTTACCAGCAGCTCTATTCCGCAATTGCCGACGGAAAGTCCGAGTTCAAAATCAGCGCTTCAAACAGTGATCTGATCGGTCCGGCGCTTTCCGCGATCCTTGCGGACCACCCCGAGTTTTTCTGGATTGACGGAACCGCCAGCATGAGCGGATTCAAGCTGCTCGGAATCTGGACGATTTCTCTCGGCCTCAACATCGGCGAGGATGAGATCGAAGGAGTCCGGCAGGCCATCGAAGCAAAGGCGGACGAATATCTTGGCATGCTGCCAAGTGACGCCGGTGATTACGAAAAAGTCAGGGCAGCGTACGAGTACATTATCGGCAGCACAGACTACAGCCTTTCCGGAATACAAAACCAGAACATTCAGAGCGTATTCCTTTACGGCGAGTCGGTATGCGCCGGTTACGCACGCGCTTTTAAATACCTTCTGGACCGCGCCGGGGTCGACTGCGCCTATATCGAGGGAACCATAGAAGGGGAAGCGGAAGAAGGCCACGCGTGGAATCTGGTTTCTATCGACGGAACATATACGTATGTTGATCCGTCCTGGGGAGATCCCACATACGGCGAGGATAATACGGATGCGAAACGGCTGGACATTATCTACGACTACCTCTGCCTGACCGGAGAGGAGATGAGAAGGGCGCGGCATATCCCGTCCTACGCGGACGATCTGCCGGATTGTTCCTCCAATCGCTGGGATTATTATATACTCGGAGGAATGTATTACCCTGAATACAGCCGTGACGCGCTCTCTCGTGCTCTCTGGCATGCTGTAGACGAAGAGGAATCCGTCGTCTGTATGAAATTCGCGACGGAGGAGGCTTATCAGGAAGCGCTATATGCGTTGTTTCCGGGTGAAGACGGGCCGGAGAGTCTGCTCACCGAGCCGATGCGCCAGAGAATGGAGTGGGATGAGCTCAGCTCGATGAGGTATTACTACAGCTGTCAGGATGAACTCAGGATCATCAAGATTTACTGGTGATTATTTCATAAACCGGAACACGCCGATTACTTTACCGAGGATTCGAAGACCGTCTCTGACATAGATCGGATCCATGGCGTCGTTTTCGGGCTGCAGCCTGATGCAGTCCTTTTCCCTGTAGAACCGCTTGACAGTAGCTTCGTTTGTTTCCTCAATAAGTGCCGCAACGATATCTCCGTCGGAAGCGGAATCCTGCCTTTTTGCCAGAATGATGTCGCCGTCAAGAATTCCCGCGCCGATCATGCTGCTTCCGCGGACCTTCAGCATAAAGCTCTCGGTGTTTGGCAGATACTCCGTAGGAACCGGGAAATAGCTTTCTATATTCTGGGCCGCAAGAATGGGTGTTCCGGCGGTAATCGTTCCGACGACCGGGATATTCGATATCTCACGCCTCGTCATGTAGAACGACTCATCCGTGATTTCTATCGACCGCTTCTTATCCGGATCATGCCTGATATATCCCGCCGTTTCCAGCGATTTCAGATGTGCGTGCACCGAGGATGTGGACTTGAGTCCCACCGCCTCGCAGATATCGCGGACCGAAGGCGGGTACCCCTTTTGCAGTATTTCATTTTTGATATATTCGAGTATCTGTTCCTGTTTTTTTGAGAGATCCGTACCGGCCATGTTATCCTCCATGATGACAACCGAACATTTGTTTTGGTTTTTTAAGCATACCACGAACAGCCTGAAAATTCAATGACCTGAAGGAAGGTGTTTTCTCATGCATCTTATGGACAAAAAACTGTTTCGAGCCGCGGTTTTCGCCGCTGCATTTTTCATGCTTGCGGGTGTTTTTCCGGCAGCTTCCGCTTCGGTATCTGCGGATTCAAAAAAAGTCATCATCATCGGTGATTCCCGCGCTCAGGAAATGCACGATGTCACCGGAGACGCCGGCTGCCTTTGGTCCTACAAGATCGGCAGCGGATATGAATGGATGGTTTCCGAAGGCGTTCCGGCAGTGGAAGGGTCCATCGGCGAAAACTCAGCCGTGGTGATCATGCTCGGCGTCAACGACGTCATTGACTCGTTCCGTATCTCAATGT
Organism: uncultured Lachnospiraceae bacterium; assembly: GCA_902797075.1. Taxonomy (GTDB): domain Bacteria; phylum Bacillota; class Clostridia; order Lachnospirales; family Lachnospiraceae; genus Chordicoccus. The sequence goes on along the minus strand of CADBRO010000037.1, from coordinate 7,553 downwards.
ATGCCGATTATATCAATCAGAAGGCTGCGGAATGGAAAGAGCTAGGCGCTGAAACTTTCTATGTGTCCATTCTTCCGGTCGACGACAGCCGGTCGGTCACCGAGCACAATGTTGATATCGACTACTGGAATATCCGCATACAGCAGCTTCTGTCGGACGACGTAATCTATATGGATGTCTCCGGAGCTCTTGGCGGGAATTTCGGGACAGTCGACGGTCTGCATTACACCGCGGATACATATCAGACGATCTTTGATCTCACCATCTCAGGCGTGGATCTCTATCAGCCGGCCTCGGTTGTATTCGAACCGGAAGAGCTGCCTCCCGACGATGCGGTCGTCCCGCACATGACGGTTACGGCGGCTGACACCGAATCAGTTGCAGAGTCAGCTGATACGGCTGCGCGCTGGGTTACGATCGGAGAACATATCCGGTATGTCGATGAAGACGGCAAGCTTGCCACCGGACTTCGGGAAATTGACGGTTATATCTGTATGTTCGATAAGTACGGCGATTTACAATGGAAAAAGGAAAAAGATTAAAACGCGTTCTTAAGAAGGTTATTCCGGCACTTATGGCAGCACTCCTGGTTTTGCCGCAGTTTCAAAGCCGAATCGCCGTATACGGCTCAGCTCCGGATCTGCTCAAGGAGGATGAGCCCGTTTATTTTGATGCTGAAGACCCGTCTGTTTTCTTCGACGCGGACCCGGCGGATGAAGAATCTTACGAATATATCACGGATGAGGACTCCTTAGCCGATTCAGACGCCGCTTATTTCTTTCCGGAGGGAACGGCAGAAGATGAATCTCCGGATGCGGAGGCCGTAACGGCTGAAGAGAGCGGCGGTTGGGCTTATGATGACGACGGTTATACTTATGAGGCTCAAAGTACGGAACCCTCCGGGGATACGGATGCCATCTATGAGGATACCTGGTCCGTTGCAGAAGAGCCTTATGTAGATTCAGAAACAGCAGAGGCTGAGGATCCCGTTCTTTTGTCCTCCGCTGTGAACATCATTGATCTGAACAGCATATCTCCCTTCGCCGGCCGGACCGCGTCTGAGGTCAGAAACCGCTATTCAAGCGCCCACAATGCCGGTGCGTCCTATATCAACGGCAGTCCCTCGTCTTATTACAGCTCCCCCTGCTCGGACTCATATCCCTATAGAGAGGGAAGACTGGCGGCGGATACCGTAAAGACGATGCATGCCATGACCGATTTTTACCGCTGGCTTTCCGGCGCAGCGGTACTTACAAGGGACAGCACGACACTTGCCGTTCTTCAGAAAGCGGCACTTGTACGCATGTTCAGCTACGGTATAACGGTGAGCGGAAAAGGTCCTGCGAATTTTGATTCCGCTTTGTGGAACGAAGGAGCTTCCGCGCATATCGACGTTCTTACACATCACCAGACGCCGGAGAATTCCATCCGCAAAATTCTGAATTCGGGTTATAACAGAAACGTCGGTTACTGGTACTCAATGTCAGGAAGAGACGTTCTGCTCGATCCGGCTCTTTCCTGGATCAGCTTTGGATATTCCGGCGACGTGGCGGTCGGGTACGCCCGCGCATACGATAATACCGTCTCATCCTACACAGCATTTCCCGCGCCCGGCTATATGCCCTCGGAAGCGCTTGATCCCGGCATGTCTGCTTGGAGCCTTGAAATCGGTAATGAGGAGATTGATCTTTCAAATGGCGCTGCGATCAGAGTGCGTGTCGAAAACATTGACACCGGCGGCAATTATGTCTGTTCTTCAGCAAACGGGAAGCTTATAATTGACGGCCGGCGTATTGCCTTCGTACAGCCATCGGCTGACGATTATGCCGGCAAAAACTACCGCATAACCGTCAGCGGCCTTCGAAATGCCGGCGGCGGAGACGTCCGCGTTTCTTACGAGATATATTTCCGCAGTATGATTCCGGACATTGAATCAGGGATCAGCGGTGTTACGTTTGATTATTCGGATCTGATCATCCGAAAGGATACCTCGGATGCCGCCAGTCTCAAAAAAATCGCCGCTGTACTTCCACGCACCTGTGATGTATCCGCAGAGTCCGGCGCCGTCTTCACAATTCCGGTCAAGGGCGCCTGGACGGTAGACCAAAAGGCAAAATGCTTCAGAGCCCGGGCAGATGCATCAAAACTTCCTTCGAATCTCAGCGATCCGTCCGGATTCTTAGGTTCGCTTAAAATTCCCTATGTCGTAAAGGATACAAATGATACAAGAAACAGCATCCTTTCATTTTCTCCGAATCCTGCCGTAAACGGAGATGCGCTCCGGATCGGCGTTACGCGGTGCGACCTGGTGTATAACCGAAGCCGCGTCTACAGGATTACCGGCAGCGGGGCAGTGCTGTTTGCCGATTCCGATACGTCGGAATCTTTCATAAAATCAACGTACAGCAGGGAGGAGCATGTCTTTAAGATCACCGATATTTCCCGCAGCCTTGCAGGAGAGTATATCGGCATCTACCATTACCGTCAGTTTAAAGATACCGCCTACGTCACGCAGATCGAAACGCTGGCATTCAAAAAGCCTTCCGTGAAATACAGTGTGTATCTCCACGGCAGCGGATGGTCTGACACGATGGCGCAGGGAGCATCTGCAGGATGCACAAACTACGCAAGAAGAATCGACGCCTTCCGGATCAGTATAGACGGCGACAGTCAGCTTAAGATCCGCTACTCGCTGGCAAGAAACGGCGGCGGATGGAGCGGCTTCCGGGCAAATGGGGTAGTGCTCGGCACTTCGAGAGCCGGTTATAAGGCAGCGGAAGCCCTGCGGATCAGCCTGACCGGAGATGCTGCCTCTGAATACGATCTTTACTACTGCGTGTACGCAAAAGGATACGGATGGCTCGGATGGACAAAAAACGGGAAGCCTGCAGGGACAAGGGGGAAATCCTCCGACCTCCGTGCACTGAAGATCCGCCTTGTAAAGAAGGGCAGCGCTGCGCCGAAACGGATCGGAACCATCAGTAAAAGCTACCTCTACCAGTAAGTGTCCGGTTTACATAATACTGTGATCCAAATGATTTTTGCGAAGCCATTTGTCTGATATTGATCTTTTTTCACACCCGCCAATTTCTGACCGAATCTTTCTGAGTACTGTGCTATGATAAAATATATATCTTTTATTGAATCCTTCTGCACGGATCCTTACCGGAATATTGCAGAAGAAAAGTATATTACATCGCATGTCGGCCCCTCCGAATGCGTCCTCTTTTTGTGGGAGAACCACCGGACTGTCGTCATCGGAAAAAACCAGAATGTCTGGGCTGAATGCGAGATCGGTAAGATGAAATCTGACAGCGTCCGCCTCGCGAGACGTCTCTCGGGCGGAGGCGCGGTCTATCACGATGCCGGGAATCTGAATTATTCCTTCTGCGCGCAGCAGGATGATTATGACGTTGAAAGGCAGATGAATGTCATTCTCCGCGCGCTTCTGGCGAACGGAATTCCTGCGGAAAAATCGGGCAGGAACGACATCTCGGTGCAGGGACGCAAGTGTTCCGGCAACGCATTTTATCAAAAAGACAGGCGCTGCTGCCACCATGGAACCCTCATGATTGATGTCGATAAAGAGGCGCTGGGAAAATACCTGAATGTTCCTCCGGACAAGCTGAAGACAAAAGGAATTGCCTCCGTAAGATCCCGGGTGATCAACCTGTCCGAAATCAATCCCGCCATAACTTCCGGAACGCTGCGCAGGGATCTGATCAGAGCATTCACCGAGGAATACGGTCTGCCGGCCAGGCAGTGGGAGACAGGTCCCGGCTTTGAAACGGAAGTCAGTGCCGACGCAGCCTTTCTGTCGACGGAAGAATGGCTCTATGACAGGCCGATCCCATTTTCCAACACGCTGCGTTCCCGTTTCCCCTGGGGCGGAATCGAGCTGCAGTTAAATGTCGACAGAGGCCGAATCGCCGGCATCCGCTGTTATACCGATTCGATGTGCGAAAACCTGCCCGCCCTGCTGGAGGCGGCCTTAACCGGTCTCCGATATGATCCCGCCGGGATGTCGGAAGCGGTTCTTGAGATTCCTGAATACGGATATTTCACTGATTCTGTCAAACAGAACCTCTGCGAGCTGCTTCAGCATTTGTAAAATGCATCACACGCCGCATGTTGTATAAATTAAGGAAGATAGCACAAGCTACAAAAAGGAGGAACTGATCATGTAAAACAATGGGGCGGAGAGATGATTCCGCCCCTGTCATTATAAATCTATCTTGTCGCATAATATTAATTAACCGACAATCATTGCATATATTGAGAGGAACTGCTATAATCCGTATTAACAACGCTTAAGAGGTAATGATTCATGGAATACGAATACAAGGATCTGCAGAACCGGAAAAAACGTGATAAAACAAGTGAGATGCTTTACGACCTCCCGTCCTTTGTCACAACCTTCATGATCGGGCGCGAAGGAAAAATGTCCGCGAACACCCAGTATATCTATGTCAGCCGCATCGACGCGTTTTTCCGCTTTCTCGTTGAAAAGAATTACGTTTCCTGCGATAAGAAAAATATCTCGCTTTCCGATCTCGACAAGCTGTCCGTCGAGGACATCGAATTGTTTACATCCTGGATCCGCCATGGAAATATGTCCGGCAAAAACAGGGACAACCGGGAAACGACCATCAACAATTATCTCTCGGCCCTCAACGTGTTCTTTAAGTATTTTGCAAACCGCGGGAAGCTGGACCACAATCCGGTGGCCGGCGTCGAACGCGGACGCAGCGCGAAGCACGAAGTCATCCGCCTCAATGACAGCCAGAAGGACCGCTTCTTTGACTGCATTGAAAATGGCGGCGAACTGACGGACCATCAGAAAAGCTTTCATAAGCTCACGTCTCTTCGGGACCTCACAATCTGCTTTACTCTGTCGAGAACCGGCCTCCGTGTATCGGAGCTGATCGGTCTTAATATCGACGATATCGACTTCGACAGTTTCTCGTTCTCCGTACTTCGAAAAGGAAATAAATACGACAACGTCTTCTTTGACGACGACGTTGCCGATCTTCTTAAGGACTATCTTGTATACAGAGAATCGATCCTCGTGGATCCGTCCGAAAAAGCTCTGTTTCTCGTGACCTTTGGTAAATTCAAGGGGACGCGGCTTTCCGTCCGCTCTGTAGAACGAATGGTCAAAAAGTACGCCGTTGCCGGCACGCCGCTCTCCGGCTCTTCCATCACTCCCCATAAGTTAAGGGCAACTTACGCCACGGATATGCTGATCGCTACAAACAATATAGCTCTGGTCCAAAAGGCCCTGAATCATGAATCTCCTACGACAACCATGATCTATGCCGACGCAAGAACAATTGAGCTCGAAAAAGCCAGGAATACGCTGAAAAGCAAGCGGGGACGCAGGCAGTAACATATAAAGCAAAGGTCAGCGTACCGCTTTTATGCAGGATCATAAAACGTATTCATTCGATTTTATCGAGAAATGCCCTCACGGTTTCCGCGTAAAGCTCCGGCTGTACGAGCACGGAATTTGCATGTCCCGCACCGGGAATCAGCTGAAGTTCCGCGTACCCGGCCGTCGCCTTCTTCATTCTCTCACTGTTATCCGGAGTTATGAAATTGTCCTCCGCCCCGTGAATAAAGAGGATCGGTACGTGATTTTGCGGAAGCGCGTCGATCGGGCGCATTTCCGAAAACGAATAACCGTAAAGAGTTCCTGCGAGAGCCGACTGAACCTTCAGAAGAAAATCGGGCACATGATTTGCGGCATACGCGCCCTTAAGAACATTTTCAATATCGGCAAAACCGCAGTCTGCTACCGCAAATTTCACGTCCTGCCTGTACATCAGTGACCGCACCGTACTTGCGGCTCCGAGAGATTCGCCGTGAAGGCCGAGGAAAATGTCTTTGCCGTACCTCTTGTAGGTATCCGAGATCAGCGCATTCAGATCCTGTGCTTCCCGTATACTGTAGGTACAGAAAGTCCGCTTGTTTTCGCCGTGCCCTCGCAGGTCATAGATGATACAGTTATAGCCTGCGTCAAGGTAAATCTTCATGTACTTCAGCATGCCCAGACGATTGTCCGTATAACCGTGGGTCAGGATTACATAGCGGTCCGTCGGTTCGGGATTCTCACAGAAGGATACGTGAAGCTCATAACCGTCATAGCTTCTGATCGTATAATTGACAGGTTCAGGCTTTCCGAACCAGCTGACGTCATAATGATTCGCCTGCCACTCGTACGCTTCCGCCAGAGTCTGCCGCTTTCCGTACATCGTCGTATTGAGAAGAAAAATGCCTGAGCCTGCTGCTGCCGCAGCCGTAACTGAAGCCGCAGCGGTCAGGATGCGGGTGAACTTTTTCATATGAGCTCCTTTACCGGTAGAAACGGTATTAATGATGAATGCGTCCGTGCCGTCCGGCATTTCCGCTTAAATGATTCTATGATTATTATCGGCTGTTTCTGGAGGGATGCCAATGGTTTTTTGCAATAATATAACAGCGGGGAACTTATCGTTCTCCCGCTGTTTGTTGTTTGGCTTCATTCCGAAGGATGCAATCACCGTGTCCATTTCTGTTGTCAGGAAGCGCCGTCGGGCAAAGCTCCGGAAGCAGGTTCAATATCTTGTCAGGACATAGGTTCCTGTGCTTCTGATCTCGGACAACTGGATTACTCTTCCCCAGTGGATCGAGCTGTTGTAATTTCCTTCTACGACCGCGACCGCAGAACCGACCACCTTAAGGACCATGACGGAGTGAGCGTTATTGTCAAGTCGGACAATATCACCGACCTTTATATCGTTGAAATTATAGTGCATTTTCGCTGTTCTCTCACCGAAAGCCGCATCGCTGAAGAGGAACGTGAGGCCTGCGCAACCGTATCCGCCCCTAAAAATGCCGCCGTTCCAGGCGTAATAGTCGCCGTTGGTCCATCTTCTGCCTTCCGGATATTTGCTCATCATGGCGACGACAGTCTTGTAAACCTTCGCCTCCTCGGCTGTCATGCCGGTTGTGTTGCTGTCGATTTTGAGCGTGCCGTTCTTAAGCGATGAGGATTTTGAAGAGGCAGCTTTCTTTACAGTAACCTTGCAGGTATACTTTTTCTTCCCGACTTTTGCGGTAATGGTAGCTGTTCCGGCCTTTTTGCCTGTTACCTTCCCTTTGGTTGTAACAGTTGCGACTGCCTTGCGGCTGGACGACCAGGTGACCTTCCCTTTGTCTTTCACGCTCAGCTGAACCGTCTTTCCGGCCGTGATCTGAGCTGTTTTTCTGTTGATTCCACTGGCGGATGCAGCGGAAACGCTGACAGCAGATGTGAAGATTGCGAAGATAACAAGGATAAGAAGTGTTCTGATGGTTCTCTTTGTGTTTTTCATACCGTCCTCCCTTTTTGCTAAGGGGGAGCCGGCAGCCAATCATAGGTTTTCGGACTGTGCTTTTCTTCCTGACCGGATCAATAAAAAATGCACTGATCCGGCGCATCAGAAAAACTCAAGATCTGAATGCAGCTGGCTGACTTTTCGGTCCCTATAGCTTTGCGTCGCAGGCTTTCGCCTGTTTTGCCCTTTGATTCT
>CADBRO010000036.1 GCA_902797075.1 uncultured Lachnospiraceae bacterium | reverse complement strand
CGCGCAGTCGAGGCCGACATTATAAGGGCTCTCCTGTACAAACTTCTGCCACCAGGCTTTTTTGACGTTATTCTTCAGTTCGACGCCGAGATTGCCGTAATCCCAGGTATTTGCGAGCCCGCCGTAAATTTCCGAGCCCGGATAAACAAAACCGCGTGATTTGGCAAGCGCGACAATTTTCTCCATCGTTTTTTCCATGTGTCTGATGCTCCATCTTCCTGTAATCTGTTGATATCCTTGAAATATTAACTCATTTCATCTATGACGGCAAGGCTTTTAAAGGTTTTATCCACGGTCCTCCTCATGGTTTTCCGGACAAACGCTTCAAATACCTCAGCGCTTCCTTCCTCAAGATCAAAAGCGAAAAGCCTGCCAAGCGGGGCTTCCGCGCTGTAGCGCACCGCCGCGAAGGCGGCCTGATCCGGTATTTCACCCTCCGGAGGGACCGCAAATTCCCCGCTCACCGTCATCATGCGGAGTTCGAAAACCGGCTTTATAAGCCGGAGCGGCATCCTGCCCCGCATAAGCGCCATAAGCGCCACGTAAATCAGGTTTACAGACTCGGACGCCTCAAGCCCCTCTCTCCCGTAATACGAAGCAAGCTCCAGGAAGTACATCCCGTACCACGCTTCCGGAATCTTTACGGACAGCTCCGAAAAATACTCTATAACGTCCGCCGAGACCAACGTGTAGGCGTCCCTTCCCTCGTACATGGTGAAATTCGCGAAGACAAACGGTCCCGTCGCGGCGATCAGCGGGCTCTTCGGTCTTCTTACCCCGTGGGCGAAAACCGTAATCCGGCCCCGTTCCCTCGTCAGGATCACGAGTCTTCTGTCAAATTCTCCCACCTGCTGGGTGTATAGCACAACACCGCCAAGTGTCACCGTTTCTCTCATGGCCGATTCTTTCAGACGTCGCTTCGGACGTACCCGTAGTCCCGTAGGAGAAGGTCATTGTCCCGCCAGTCCTTACGCACTTTCACGAATAATTTCAGAAAAACCCGTCCCTCGGTCATCTGCTCCAGTTCCCGCCGCGCGGCGGTGCCGATCCTTTTAAGCATGGATCCGCCCTTTCCGATGATGATGCCTTTGTGGCTCGACTTCTCGCAGATGATGGAGGCCTCGATTTCGGTCAGCCCGTCGGGTCTTGTATGGTACCTCTCGATCGTTACCGCAATCCCGTGAGGAATCTCTTCATTCAGGGAAAGGAGCGCCTTTTCCCTTATAATTTCCGATGCAATCAGCCTCATCGACTGATCGGTAAGCGTCTCCTCGTCATAGAGCATCGGTCCCTCGGGGAGATACCTGAAAATGCTCTCCAGAAGATCGGGGAATCCGGTCTCCTTGAGCCCCGATACGGGAACGATCTCCGCGAAATCATAAACATCCTTCCAGCTGTCGATCACGCCCAGCAGCTGTTCTTTTTTCACGGTGTCGATCTTGTTGATCAGAAGAATCACCGGTTTTCCGGCAGCTTCAAGGATTCCGGCGATTTCGCGGTCTCCGTCTCCTATGTAGGATGACGGCTCAACGAGCCAGAGTATCACATCCGCGTCTGCAAGCGTACCTCTCGATACGTCGCTCATATATTCTCCGAGGCGGTTTTTCGCCTTCCGGATGAACCCCGGCGTATCGATAAAGACAATCTGGCCCTCTTCGGTCGTCAGCACCGTGCGGATTTTGTTTCTCGTCGTCTGAGGACGGTTCGATGTTATCGCGATTTTCTGACCGATCAGATGGTTCATCAGCGTGGATTTTCCAACGTTCGGCCTCCCGATAATCGCCGCGAATCCTGACTTGAACGCAGTCATATTTTTTCCTCCCAAGAATCCGGCACGAATCGTCAGATCAGGTGTTCCGTATTCCGGAACAGCGATTTTTCCTCCTCGATTCTCGCCGCGGCTCCGATCACGCAGAAATTATCTTCCGCGAGAACGCTGCGCACGCAGCCGGCCAGATTGCGTATGTCGTCTTCCGTCGCATTCAGTATTTCATCTCTCGTTTTCTGCAGTTCCTCCTGGGTGACGCCCTGGAGATAGCAGCGCAGCGAAACAGCTCCTTTAAGTGAAGGCGTAAGAGGCGTATCAAGGCCACTGATGGTACCGATGATATACTTCGTCATCTGTTCTTCATCTGCGCTGAATTCCTGCAGATATGCCGGTATTTCTTCAAAAATTTTCCGCGTATTTGCAAGCTGCGGATCTCTGTAGGAGGAGAAGATCACATCGCCGTTCCTCTTAAACGAAGCGCTGCAGCCGTACGCTCCGCCCTTGACCCGGACGTTCTGCCAGAGATATTCGTAGCTCAGGATCTGCTGAAGCACGTTCATCGCGCCGCTAAAGCGGAAGCCGGCGGGTTTTATATTTCCGGTCATCGTCACAAACTGAACCTGTCCGGACGTCATGAAGCCCTCATTCTTTTTGCCGACCGGAGCTGTCTGGACACGTTCCGCGGCGGTATCCGCCGTCTCCTTTGTGAGACATTTTCCGAATTCGGCCTTGAGAAGTTCCCTGGCCGTCTCCTCGCAGGTACAGCTGATCAGAAGGTTGTTTCTGCCAAAGATCTGCCTCGCGGCACGCTCAAGGTGTTCTCTTACCTCCTGCTGCTTTCCTTCGTAGTTTTCCTCGATGTCGCGGATAAATCGGTAAAAAGCGATTCCTCCCATGAGATCGCCGAACGCGCTGATTCCCCTGCCGTATGAAAGGCCGCGGAGCGCTGCCGCCGCATTTCCCGCCTGCTGAAGACTCATTTCAAGACCGGCGCGGGTCTGGGAAATGATATCCTTCAGTCTCTTTGCGTCGTCAAAGAGAGACTCTGTCATGATTTCCCTGAAAAGTCCGGCCATATTCTCAAGCTTCGAGTAGAAGGATTTTCCGCGAAGTATGAAATACGGGACATACATCGTCTCACAGTGCGGATCGTCATACGCCGTAATCGTGCAGGAAATACCGCCTGTCTCCGCATTGATCGCATTTCCCAGCTCGAGATAGCTGCGCTTTTTCGTTCTTACGTTCATAAGGACAGCCCTAAGAAGCGCCGCATAGGGCAGCTCTTCCTCTGCGATCCGGGAGATGTCGTAGCACAGATCCAGATAGCAGATTCCGTTTGTCGGAGCATCGTGCCACACGGCCTTCACGTCCGCCGGACATCCGTCGGGATCGGTCAGGTTCAGGATTTCTTCCGTATTCGAGATTTTCAGGGCTTCCTTCCCGATCTCCTCCCTCTTCAGCACCGGAAGAGTTGCTATCGCTTCCTCCGTCTCTTCTTCATCCTGCCATTCCTTGAGGGCGTGCGTCATCCGTACGGTTTCGGCGATCTCCTCTTCCGTCATGACTGCTTTCCGGAGAGAAAGTTCTTCGTTAAGGCTGTCTTCTTCGCGCTTCGCGAGCCCTTTTTCAGGCTTCAGAATCACCAGTGCGGAATGGGAGTTGCCAAGAAGCTTCTCTTTGATAAATGTCTCGAACCAGCCGCTTTCGATCCCCGCCTTCAGTTCTTCCATAGCGTCCAGCCGCGACAGAGCGGTAAACGGAGCGTCGTCACTGTAGAGCCACGTATCCATCATAAGGATCGAATACATAAGCCCTTTCGGGTAGCTTGAGTAATCGGCCTCACGGAACTGAAATTCAAGCGTGGTAAGCCCGGCGTAGAGGGAATCCCTGTCTATGCCTTTCTCCGCCTGTTCCCGGAGAACGTCTTTGATAATATTTTCAAATTCAGAAGCGCGCTTCTCGTCCGCGTTCTTTGCGCTGATGCTGAAATACGGCTGCAGGATTCCGTCCACAAAGCTTCCGTACACTGCCTTGCCGATCCCGGCGTCAAGGAGAGCCTGCTTAACCGGCGCTCCCGGCGCTGATAAGAGGGCGTAGTCCAGCACCTCGCAGGTGATCATTTCTTTCATTGAAAGCGGATTGCCCGTCACCACGTTATAAGAAAGATACGCATTTTCCGTGAGCGGCTCCTCGTCGGATACCGGATAGCTTCCGGTTCTGACCACCGGTGCATCGAAGGGTTTCTGCGGTCTGACATAAGAATCGATCCCGGCATAATCATAGGCGCTTAAGTATTCTCGGTCGATGAATCCGAGCGTATCCTCCACATCCATGTTGCCGTAGAGAATGATGTAGCTGTTCGACGGATGATAATATCTCCTGTGGAAATCCAGATATTTTTCATACGTAAGTTCCGGTATGAACTTCGGATTGCCGCCCGAATCGACGCCGTACGCATTGTCCGGGAAAAGCGCTTCCATCGTCTCTCTTTCAAGCACGGACTCGGGCGTTGAATACGCGCCCTTCATCTCGTTGAACACGACGCCGTTAAGCATAAGCGGCTTGTCCGGAGCACTCATCTCGTAGTGCCAGCCCTCCTGGCGGAAGATATTCTGTTCCCGGTAGATATTCGGACGGAAAACGGCGTCGAGATACACCTTCATCAGATTTCTGAAATCCGTGTCATTCGTGCTGGCAACCGGATACATCGTCTTATCGGGATAGGTCATCGCGTTAAGAAATGTGTTGAGGGATCCCTTGATCAGTTCGACAAAAGGATCCTTCAGCGGATATTTTTCGGAACCGCAAAGTACGGTGTGCTCGATGATATGAGCGACACCTGTTGAATCCTCCGGCGGTGTTCGGAAAACGATATTAAAGACCTTGTTCTCGTCCCCGCAGGGAATCAGCGCGATGCGAGCCCCGCTCTTTTTGTGCTTCAGCCAGATTCCCTCGGCGTGTATATCCGGAAGCTCACAGCGTCCGACGAGTCCGTACGCGCCAAGATTCTCATATGATGTCATCTGTACTCCTTTCACCATGCGGTAAAACTGTATTCTCCTTCATGCTGCGTGTTGGTTATGTACGGATTATACCAGATCTGCCAGCCGTCAAGATCATAGATCTTTTCGCACCGCGACAGATGCAGCGTTCTGGAAAAACCGTAGCTCTTCGGAAAAACGATATAATTCATCTCATTATTCCGCATGTATTTGGCGATTCTTTTTTTCGTATCCTTGATCATACCGTTCATGATCTGATAATAGTATCCTGTCGGTGATGAACTGTCGAGTCTTTCGGGGCGCAGTTTCCTCTCCCCTGACTGAAGAATGGTCGCGTCGACCTGTCTGACCTGACAGAGAATATCAACCGGAGCGCAGAGGCGCTTATAGGGATTTCCGGTCTTCTCCGCATTTTCATTGATAACGGAAACTGCCGTGAGCGTTATCTGCGGAAGCTTTTCCCTGCTCGTGGGAACCTGGAAAACGTCCTGTCTGTAGACGCAGGTTCCGCCGAGAACGATCCCTGCAGTGATTATAAATGCAGCTGACGCCTTCAGGATATTTTTCCCGGGCGCGGAGATCAGCTCAACCGCTGCGTAGGCGATCAGTATCGAGTAAGGAATCATCCAGAGAAGCCGCCAGTATACGCCGCCGTTTCTTAAGAACCGCCACACAATAAGCGTGAACACAGGCATAAAAATCAGGGCGTACATAATTACGGAGTAGGCGGCAAGCAGCCGGGTGGATTCCGTTTTCTTCTTTTTCAAAAAAAGGTAACATACCGCTGCCACGGTATAATAGAGATAAAATCCCGTCGGATAGACCTGGCCCATCATTCTGGTAATAATGCCGAATGCTTTTTCCACATGTCCCTCCTCAAAGAATTATAAAATAAACAAACAACATCGCAGCCGGTATCACAAACGCCGGCAGCATCCGCACCGCCATCCTGGGCGCCTTCTGCCTGACCGCCTGAAGAAGTATCAGTATTACCGCGGCTCCGCAGGTAAATACCGCTCCCATCGAAGTCAGAAGACAGGCGGCGGCAAGAATTGCCGTAAGTACGGCAGTATCCCTGTAATTCATGCCTTCTCTCTCGGACATCCTGAAAAACAGAGCGAAAAGAAGCGGGAAAATGAGTCCGACGATCTGGGCCTTCCCCTGCCAGCTCCTGATCATCAGAAATGTTCCGGCGGTATACACCGAAAAGTAGGAACTCATGTTGATAAGAAATACAAAGACGGTAAAGATTCCGGCCTTCTTCCTGTTTCTCCCAAGCATTTCATATCCCGCCAGCAAAAAAGCGGTATAAAAAAGCATCGTCAGAACAGGGGGCATAAACGTATGGCAGAGAACCGCCGGACGGATATGGAACATTTTCGACACAGCGCCGTAAAATGCGAACTGCGGCGCCGCAACGAGGCGGTTCATCTCATTTTTCGCAAAATCGATAATCAGATTGCCGTTGACCGCGTCGAACTTCATCAGCGTATTTGTGTCGACGGCTGTGGTGACAGCACCCACATAGGCGACGTCGTCATCGTCGATGTGCATCATAAAAAATGTCACGACCGCGTGTATTGCCGGAAGGATAAATGCCGCAGTCTCCGCAAAAGTCCAGCCCTTAAAAAGCGCCGTGATCATGGATAACGGTTTTTCCTTCGCCCTGTACATGCGATATGCCGCGCCCGCTGCAAAAATAAGCACAATGATCATCCAGACCGCCGTAAACAGGTTAAGCGGCATGCCGAGGAAAATTCCGGCGCAGGCCGGCAGCCACGCTGCCCCGAGCATCATGACGAAACCGACGCACCACCGCCAGAGTACGGCATATGCGCCTCCGTCCTCTTCCGTTACCGCGAGGGCTCCGACCAGAACCGGCAGCACGGTAACAAACAGAAGATAAAATACGTAATTCAAACCCGGAATCCTCCTTCAAAGAACAAAGGCCGCGCAAAGATGCCGCGGCCTTTGTGTTTAAGCAGTTATGCTGCTTTATTTTGCCTTGTAGTAGTCAATCAGCTTGACGAGGTTCTCATATCTCTCCTTCGCCTCGGCTTCAGACTTGGCAAACAGTCTGGCCGCGCGCTCCGGATTAGCCCTCTTCAGTGAGCTGTAACGGACTTCGCCCATGATGAACTCTTCATAGGATTCCGTCGGAGCCTTGGAATCAAGGATGAATGCGTCCTTGCCCTCAGCCTTGAGTTCCGGATTGAAGCGGAAGTTGAACCAGTAGCCTGCCTTGACGGCGAGTTCTTCCTCTGTGATGGACTTGCCCATGCCCTTGCGGATGCCGTGGTTGATGCACGGTGCGTACGCAATGATGAGTGACGGTCCGTCATAAGCTTCAGCCTCGGCAATCGCCTTGACAGCCTGATTGTAGTCAGCGCCGATAGCGATCTGAGCGACGTAGACATATCCGTAGGTCATAGCCATGCCGGCGAGATCCTTCTTCTTTGTCTCCTTGCCCGCTGCGGCGAACTGTGCAACAGCGCCGGTCGGTGTAGCCTTGGAGGACTGTCCGCCTGTATTGGAATAAACTTCCGTATCGAATACCATGACATTGACGTCGTGTCCGGAAGCGAGGACATGATCCACACCGCCGTATCCGATATCATAAGCCCAGCCGTCGCCGCCGAAGATCCACTGGCTCTTCTTTGCCAGGAAATCCTTCTTGGAAACGATGGCCTTCGCATCTGCGCTGTCATCTCCTGCAAGTGCAGCAACAAGAGCTTCAGCAGCCGGTCCGTTCAGGACGCCGCTCTTGAATGTATCGATATACTTCTGAGCAGCTTCAGCAGCCGGTCCGCCGGCCTTAACGATATTCTCCGCATTCGCCTTAAGACCTTCGCGGATTGCCTTCAGCGCAAGTTCCATACCGAAACCGAACTCTGCAGCATCCTCAAACAGCGAGTTGCTCCATGCCGGGCCCTGGCCCTTCTTGTTCATCGTGTACGGTGTGGACGGTGAGCTGTTGCCCCAGATGGAGGAGCAGCCTGTTGCGTTGGAGATGTACATTCTGTCGCCGAACAGCTGTGTGATCAGCTTCGCATACGGTGTCTCGCCGCAGCCCGGGCAAGCGCCGGAGAACTCAAGCAGCGGCTGCTTGAACTGGCTTCCCTTGACGGTGCTGATCTTGTACTTCTCGATTACATCCGGCTTCTCCGGTGTTTCGACCATGTAATCGAATACCGGCTGAGCCTTCGGTGTGCCTTCCGCTGCCGGAACCATAACGAGAGCCTTCTCGCCCTTCTTGCCCGGGCAGACGTTCGCGCAGGAGCCGCAGCCTGTGCAGTCAAGCGCAGAGACAGCAATCGTAAACTTCTTATCTGCAAACTGCATAAGCGGAAGCGTGACGGTTCCTTCCGGAGCCTTGGCTGCTTCTTCCTCGGTCAGCGCGAACGGACGGATGACGCCGTGCGGGCAGACATAGGAGCATCTTACGCACTGGATGCAGTTTTCGGAATGCCATTCCGGAATCATAACGGCGATGCCGCGCTTCTCGTATGCAGCAGTGCCGCTCGGTGTTGTTCCGTCGATATATTCGCCGAATGCGGAAACCGGAAGGTTATCGCCTTCACGTGCGTTTACTGCGTTCTGAATCGTGTTGACGAATTTCACCTGGGCGCTGTCGCCGTCATGGACCTTGAATTCAAGGCCTTCGTCCTCGCAGTTCTTCCATTCTTCAGGAATCACAACCTGGCGGACCTGCTTTGCGCCTTCCTCGATCGCTGCCCAGTTCTTGTCGACGATATCCTGTCCCTTGCGGCCGTATGTCTTCTGTGCGGCATCCTTCATGAGGCTGATGGCAGTCTCTTCCGGAATGATATTCGCAAGCTTGAAGAATGCGGACTGAAGGATCGTGTTGATACGTGTCGGGCCCATGCCGACCGCGATACCGATCTTAACGCCGTCGATGACGTAGAACTTGATATTGTGCTCAGCGATGAAACGCTTCACCTGACCCGGAAGATGCTGTCCGATCTCCTCGTCGCTCCACGGGCAGTTAAGAAGGAATG
>CADBRO010000035.1 GCA_902797075.1 uncultured Lachnospiraceae bacterium | reverse complement strand
CGGGCTTTTTCGCGGTATCCGCGTAGAGAGAGGCGGTGTGGCCATAGCCGCCGTCAGCAATCAGCCGGTCCGCCTTGCTGAAAGCGTCCTCCAGGTCCCTTGCGCGGTACATGGCAAGAACGGGGCTCAGCTTTTCATGGGCGAATTCTTCGCTCAGATCCACCGATTCCACCTCGCCGATCAGTACCTTGGTGCCTTCCGGGATGGTTACGCCCGCCATTTCCGCGATTTTGCAGGCACTCTGGCCTACGATTTTGGCATTCAGCGCGCCGTTGATCAGGATCGTGTGCCGGACCTTTTCAAGCTCCGCGCCTTTCAGGAAATAGCAGCCGCGCACGGCAAATTCGGCTTTCACATCGTTGTAAATGCTGTCGAGAACGATCACGCTCTGCTCGGAGGCGCAGATCATTCCGTTATCGAAGGTTTTCGAATGAATGACGGAGTTGACGGCAAGGATGATATCCGCACTGTCGTCGATGACAGCCGGCACGTTGCCGGCGCCTACGCCGAGAGCCGGCTTGCCGCTCGAATACGCGGCCTTCACCATGCCGGGACCGCCGGTGGCGAGGATAATGTCCGCTTCCTGCATCAGGGTGTTGGTCATTTCGAGGGAGGGCACGTCGACCCAGCCGATGATGCCTTCCGGCGCGCCGGCCTTTACCGCTGCCTCGAGAACCACTTTCGCTGCCTCGATGGTGCATTTCTTCGCCCTCGGATGCGGGCTGAAGATAATGCCGTTGCGCGTCTTAAGGCAGATCAGCGCCTTAAAAATGGCGGTCGAGGTGGGATTTGTGGTCGGAATGACCGCGGCAACCACGCCGATGGGCTCAGCCAGCTTTTTCATGCCGTAAGCCTTGTCTTCTTCGATTACGCCGCAGGTTTTGGTATCCCTGTAAGCGTTGTAGATGTACTCGCTCGCATAGTGGTTTTTGATTACCTTGTCCTCCACTACGCCCATACCGGTTTCCTCTACGGCCAGTTTGGCCAGGGGAACGCGGGCCTGATTGGCGGCCGTGGCGGCGGCAAGGAAGATCCTGTCCACCTGCTCCTGGGTATAGCCGGCGAAGACCCGCTGTGCGGCGCGCACCCGCGCGATGGCCGCCTCCAGCGATTCCACGCTGTCTACCATGTCAAATGTTTTTGGTTCCATACTGTTCCTCCTCTTCCTGTTATGTCTCATCGGCCTTTAAAAGAAGGTAAGCCGGAGATAAAGCGGTGTTACCCTGTATACCGGAACGCGGCCACAAAAAAAGGGCGAAGCATCCCGGTCAAAAGCGGCGATGATCTTCACCCCATATGCTGGGAAATTGTCCGATTTCATCAGAATTATATCGGATTGTTCCTTTTCTGCGAATTACCAAAACTGTATAAGCGATATATCACAAACGATAATATCCCGCGCGTAAACAAAAAAGCTTTGCCGCCGGAAATGGCAGCAAAGCGGAAGATAAGGGTATTCTTTTTTATACTGCAGTTACTTCATTTAAAGCACAGAAGAAATGTTTCCTGCATTTACTTCGTAATGCAGGCGCGTTTGGACTTTGTCAGTTCCGTAATAAAACATTTATCCAGCTCGGTCAGGCGATAGTCCTTGCGGTAAATCAGCAGGTCCCGGTACGTCCGCTGATAATCCGAGCATTCCCGCTGCACCAGATGGAGCCGCTCAAGGAGCCGGTCCGGGAGGGGAGATACCCACATAAATGTCTCCGGGTTTTCGGAGAGAAGATCCAGCTGGCTTCCCCTCTCAAATACGAAGATGTGCCGCGGGGATTGCGGAAGCTCCACGCCTCTTGCGGCGGAAAGCGGAAGGGACGGGATATAGGGGTCGGCGTGAGCAATCTGGACATATTGCGTGAGATCCGAAGAGCGGACGCTGTCCATATGTGCAAGACCGCAGTTTTCCTGCATGACAAGCACGTATTTAAATTCCGTTATCAGCTCGCCGTGGAGTCTGTTTTCCTCCAGCATCTGCTTGTAGTACTTATCATGGCTGGAAGCGTAGCGGATGATGCCGAGGTTGTAGCCGACCTCAAGGATATTTTTAACCGCCTGCAGCGCGTTGGTCTCGTGATAGAAGAGCTCGGATTTTTCTTTTCCCAGCGACCGTGAAAATGACGCGAAGGCGTCGGATATGTAACTGGCTCTTGGCACGGAGATGGAAAAACGCTGCCGGACCGTCGTTTTCTCCTTGTACAGGCTTTCGATTTCGTCCACCTGTTCGAGGACTTTCCGCGCCTGATTGACAAAGAGTTCGCCGTCGGGCGTAAGAATCATTCCTTTGGATGAACGGCGGAAGAACTGGATACCGAGATCACTTTCCGTCTCTTTGACGACGCGGCTCAGATTGGGCTGCGCTACGTGCAGCTCCTTCGCCGCCTTGTTGATAGAACCGTTTTCGGCGATACAGACGACGTATTTCAAATGCAGGAGGTTCATACGATACTCCTTTCCGGAAAGCTTCCCGGCAAAACGGACGCTGCCGGATTCATGCCTGCAGGAACGCAAAATCAATCGTTCTCTGTCCGGCAGATGAATCACAGAGGGGGGTTAAGAATCTGTGGGCGGCATGATGATGCATACCGTCTCGTCGATTTCCGGATCCCGGATCTCGTACATATAGAGTACTCCGCGGTATTCCGGAACCGGT
>CADBRO010000034.1 GCA_902797075.1 uncultured Lachnospiraceae bacterium | reverse complement strand
GTACTGCTGTGGAGGAGACGGAGATTGATTTAACACAAGGTTAACAGAGAAGTCAGTCACTTCGGTGGCTGGCTTTTCTTTTGGGGAACGCGGTTAGCGAAATCTAACCACATAATATTAAAATGACGCCGCCCGGGACTGTGCCAGACAGCGTCGGTGTGATTAGAAAGAAAAATGGCAGCCTGGTTTGCCGCAGGCGGCGGAGCGGACTGCCATTGAACGAAAAGAAAACGGCCGTGCCGGGAAATCCCCGGTGCGGCCGTTTTTGTTGTTGTTCGCCCGGCGGCGTATGTCTCTAAAGGGTGAGAATTCAGAATCTGCCCGGTGGTTAGAAGAAGGCAGCCGAAACCCAATAACTACCCTTACAAACTGGCACCTCGGATTAAGACACTGCATTTCATTGAAGAACTCCACATTTTGAGTTATAATAAACATGCAAAAGACATACAAAAGTATGTAATATAAATAAAAGTGAGAGGAAAAATCATGGCAGAACAGGCGTTAATCCAATTTCGTGTTGATAAGGATTTAAAGCAGGAAGTAGCGGATATCTGTGACGCTCTCGGAACAGATATGCCGACTGTATTCCGTATGTGTATGAAACAGATCCAGATCGTCAGAGGAATCCCATTCTCCACAAAGCTTCCGGAGACAGTGGTGACCAGGTCAGAAGCAAGGAATGCTTTTGATCAGCTGCGTCAGGAGGCTGCAGGTGCCCCGGAGATGAGCCTTGATGAGATAAATGAAGAGATTGCAGCAGCCAGGATGGAAAAGAAGAACAGAAAGGCAGCCGACTTATGAAATGCTGTGCTGTGGTTGACACAAATGTACTCGTTGCAGCTCTTCTTTCCAAGAGGGATGACGCGGCGACTGTTCAGGTGATTCGGGCTATGCTTTCCGGCGAATTCATCCCGTTGTACCATGAAGATATTCTGGCGGAATATGAAGATGTCCTGCACAGGAAGAAAAAGTATGATCTGTCTGAAAACGCGATACAGACTCTGCTAAATGCAATTCGCAGGTTTGGAATTGAAGTATTCCCAAAACCCACCGGAGAAATCTTTATCGATGAGGATGATATCATCTTTTATGAGGTCGCCATGGAGAAGAGGGATGACAATGCTTATCTTATCACGGGAAATATGAAGCATTATCCCGTGCGGGATTTCATCGTAACACCGGCGGAAATGGTTGCTATACTGGAAGAGCAGAAATCACAGGAGCGTAAAGAAAAGGAATAATCGTGCGGTCGTATGGTATGAGAAGACGGGGGCTAATCACCCCCGTCCTCTTGATTGTACTTTCGAAAATGAAAAGAACTTCCTGGCTCAGCGAATCACTTATACGTACAGTATGTGTAATACTGCCATTTGAAGTTTTCTCTTGCCAGATCGACCTTGCGGAAGCTTCCTGCCGGGAAGACGAGGGTGATATATTTCTTGTCCTTCGAACGGATTCCTGCGGTGATGTTCGTGAAGCGTCTGTTCGCGAAGGATTTGCCCTTTCCATCTGTCAGATTAACATCGATATAGTCAAATTTAGCCGCGGTGTAAATGGTGTTGTTGAGGGCGACCCACTTGGTGTAAAGTTTTCCGTCTTTGACATAAATACTTGCGAGCTCAAGGGAGACATAGCCGTAATTGTAGTCGTTTACGAAGCAGTTGGTGACCGTCTTTCCGGTATTATGTTTATTGTCGCGGATGGTCATTTTGACGGTGTATTTTTTCCCGTTTGAAAGCGTGCAGTAAATATTGCAGCTTCCGACTTTCTTGCCGGTGACGACGCCCTTGCTGCTTACCGTCGCGATCTTCGTGTTGGAAGACGACCACTTGAGGCCGGTCAGGGTTTCGCCCTTTACGACCAGTTTCGGGAAGAGCCCTTTGGTGTAGCCGACCGTTGCCTTCGCGCTTTTTACAAGCGTAATCTGTGTTGCGTCCTTGCGGACCGGAAGTCCGGTGACTTTGCAGGTGACTGCCTTAAGAGCCGTTTTGCCGGTCTCCTGCGCGACGATGGTAGCGGTACCGGTAGAGGAGGAGCCTTTTTTAATGCCGGTGCCGTATTCGTTCAGCGGCAGGACACAGACAGCGCCCTTTCCGTCATAATAAAATGCGTCGTATTCCGTGCTGCGCTGTGAGATTGTACATGTTTTGGCGTACACGGTTGACTTTTTGGAGTCCCTGATCGTGACCTTGATTGTTCCGTTGAACGCGGCGCGGTTTCCGTCGGGATACGCAAATGCATAGGAGAGACGGAGGAAATTCTTTCCGTCCATTTTCATGTTGTTGACGGCGAGAACGTCAGCCTTCGCTATCTTCTGAGGCGTCACTGTGATTGCGCAGGAATAGGATTTTCCCGTACCTGTATCTTTTACGGTTACTTTGCAGTTCTTAACAGCAACAGCGGCGATCTTCGCGCCGCAGCCGGCAGGCGTAATCAGCTTGTATTCCGCTGTGCCCGTGCCGTAGACCTTGAACGTCTTTCCGTTCCATATGCGGGTTTCGGCCGGAAGGTCATCTGCCGCCTTTGATAAGCGGTAGAGCATCTGTCCTGCGGAAATGCTCCACTCGAGCTTCTTTCCGCTCGCGTCCTTAAGCTCCAGGATAACCGGCGCGCCGGCTTTAACGGTGGCTTTTGTCTTGTTAAGCCCCGCGGCTTCAATACTCATCGGGAAGATGAAGAGCGCTGCCAGCATTGCAAAAAGCGCAAGTCTTGTTATTCGTTTCATAATCTCAGCTCCATTCCCTAAGTAGAATTAAAAAGTAAGTATAGGTGCTAAAAATATCATACTAAATCGGGATGGAATTCTCAAGCGGAACGGAGCGCTTTGATACTTCTTCGTATAATACTGCAAGAATCGAAAATACAACTGCGGTACGGTTAAATGCAATAAGATCCGTATAAATAAAGTAATGGCTCCATAAAATGCCAAAAATCGTAAATACAACCGCGGAACCGTAAAATGATAATAGAACAACTCAGCTGATAATAGAACCGTCGATTTACATAATGGTACAATAACGGTATAATAAGTATATTAATAAGGCACTTTCAGGATCTGCTGATAAGAAAGGAGCGCCGGCGTGACTATAGAGGAAATGAAGGAGCGGAAGCGGGAGCTGGGACTCAGCAATGAGTTTCTTTCCAGGATAAGCGGAATACCGGTGCCTACGATCCAGAAAATCTTCAGCGGAAAGACCAGATCTCCGCGTCTTGCTACGGTAAAGGCACTTGAAACGGTCCTGACGGATTACGGACCAAAGCATTTGACGGCAGACGGCTTTTTTTGCGAGCTTCGTGCCCGGCAGGCGCGCGTTTCGGAAGCTCAGGCGGCGTATGCGATACGGAAACCGGAACAGGAGCGATTATATTCCGTCGAGGATATCTATGCGCTGCCTGACGGCATCAGAGCCGAGCTCATCGACGGCCGCATTTATTACATGGCGACTCCAACCAAAACCCATCAGGAGATTAACGGAGAGCTGTATCTTGCCGTCGCGAATTATATCCGTTCTCACGGGGGCGGCTGCAAAGTGTTTATTCCGCCATTCGCAGTGCGCCTTTTTGCTGATGATTCCAATCATGTGGAACCGGATCTGACGGTAGTCTGCAACCCTGACAAGCTGGACGAACGGGGCTGCGTCGGAGCTCCGGACTGGGTTGTAGAGATTCTGTCTCCCTCATCCGTGAAAATGGACTGCTTTATTAAGCTGATCAAGTATCGTGTCGCAGGTGTAAGAGAATACTGGATTGTGGATCCGGAGAGTCGTACAATTGTTACATATGAATTCAGCAGTGGATCGGATCAGATCGTGACCGGAACCTATTCATTTGATGACGAGGTGCCAGGTTCACTCTATCCGGATTTCCGGATCCGGCTGTCAGATGTTCTGTGAACCGTGAACAGAATTCCCCTTCCTGGATGGTGTATGGTCATATACGGGGGGAAGGAGACTGGTTGTCTTTGCAGGAGTAAAGCGTCTCTTGAGGAGGCGATTTTGGCGGTCGACGTTCTTGAGTAATGAGCGAAGTGAAATACGGGTGCTGCTATACATTACGGAGGAATTTAGAATGAATATTACCGTTTATCTCGGAGCAAGCTTTGGAAATGATCCCATTTACCGCGAGACTGCGGTCGAGATCGGAAAGTGGATCGCTGCGGAAGGCCATACGCTGATCTACGGCGGTTCGGCTGTCGGTCTTATGGGCGTCATCGCGGATACCGTCATGGAGAACGGCGGGGAGGTGATCGGCATAGAACCGCAGTTCTTTATCGACGAGGGATTGCTTCATGAGGGCATTACAAAGACGATCGCAACGGAGACCATGGCGGAACGCCGTCTTATGATGATGGATATGGGAGATGCCTATATCGCGATTCCAGGCGGCGTCGGGACACTTGACGAGATTTCCGAAGTGATTGTGATGGCGACGCTCGGAAAGCATGCAAGACCCTGCATTCTGTATAACAAGAACGGCTATTATGATCCTCTTAAGGAGATGTTTGACCGCATGACCTCGGCCGGTTTTGTAACGGAGGAGAACCGCGCGAAGATTCAGTTCGCAGGGAGCCTTGAGGAAATCAGTTCAATCGTAGAAAATGCGAAGCTGTGAAAGGAGGAGGTCTATGGCGGACTATCAGCTGATCGTAAGACAGGTGAGAGAGCTTCTGGAGTCTGAGGCGTGGTATGTAGCGGCGCTAAGCAATATCTCTGCGCTGATTATGGATTCTCTTCCGGATCTCAACTGGGCAGGGTTTTATCTCATGAGAGGAGGAGAACTGGTGGTCGGCCCGTTCCAGGGAAAGCCGGCGTGTATCCATATCCGTCCGGGCAGAGGCGTCTGCGGGACCGCGGCGGTGAAGAATGAAGCGGTTGTGGTGCCGGATGTTCATGAATTCCCCGGGCATATCGCCTGTGACGAAGCGTCGAGATCGGAGATCGTAATCCCCCTTCATGACCGTTCGGGCAGCGTGAGGGGAGTTCTTGATATCGACAGTCCTGTGAAGAACCGGTTTTCGGAAGAGGACCGGGAAGGCCTCTGTGAGGTCGTGAGGATTATGGAGGAGAGGCTGGAGTTCTGATTTTTGATTTGTGATCTCTGGTTTATGATTTCATAATTCATGTTTCATGATTCATAATTCATGATTTATGGTTTCTATTTTATGATTATCATATGCAATAAGTCTGTCGCACTAGTTGCTTAGCGCGGCAGACTTATTATTTTACGTTGGACAGCCTATTATACCCACTGGACAGAGCAAGCTTGATTTTAGATCTTGCATGTCTCTACTCGACCCACTGAACTGAAGCAAGTTTGATAACAGTGGGTCCGAAAGCCTTGCTTTTACTCTCCCGGCCCACAGCCCTTCAGCAAGATTCCATTCTCAGGCTGCAGCTTTCCTGCGGGACTTGATGACAAGAAGCGTGATGAGCATCACCAGGATACCGATCGGAAGTCCTGCGCAGGCGCTGATCAGCAGGCTGCCGGTGAGGCGCTCGATCATCGTGGCTGCAAAATAGGTTACGGCAGAGATGACGGCGCAGGTCAGCGCGTAGGGCAGCTGAGTCGATACGTGGTTCAGATGGTTGCTCTGGGCGCCGGCCGACGACATGATCGTCGTGTCGGAGATCGGTGAGCAGTGGTCGCCGCAGACAGCTCCTGCCATGCAGGCGGAGATCGAGATGATCATCATGTTGGTATCTGTCGCTTCGAAGCAGGCGACGACGATCGGAATCAGGATACCGAAGGTACCCCAGGAGGTTCCCGTTGCGAACGCAAGTCCTACGGCAATAAGGAAAATGATGACAGGAAGGAACATCAGCAGTCCTTCTGCGGAACCTTCCACAAGCCCGGCAACATAGGTTTTGGCGCCGAGACTGTCTGTCATGGACTTGAGGGACCAGGCAAACGTCAGGATCAGGATCGCCGGAACCATCTGCTTAAAGCCTTCCGGGAAGCACTCCATGATTTCATCGAAGTGCAGGACGCGTCTCAGAAGGTAGAAGACAATCGTGATTAAAAGCGCGACTGATGAACCGTAAACAAGACCTACGGAAGCATCGCTGTTCGCGAAGGAGTTGATAAATGTTTCGCCGTCAAAGAAGCCGCCGGTATAGATCATGCCGATCACGCAGCAGACAACCAGAGTGACGATCGGAATCAGCATGTCGATGACGCGGCCCTTTGAGGAAACTGCGGTATTCGCGGATCCTGCGTAAGGACGGTCGGGCGTTGTGTACAGGTCGCCATTTTCAAGAGCGTTCTTCTCATGAAGCGCCATCGGACCGAATTCGACCTTCATGGTGACGATCATAATCATCATGACAATCGTAAGAAGAGCGTAGTAATTGAAGGGGATTGCGCGGATGAAAAGATCCATGCCGTTTGTTCCCTTGACGAAGCCTGTGACGGCAGCTGCCCAGGAGGAGATCGGCGCGATGATGCAGACAGGAGCCGCGGTCGCGTCAATCAGGTACGCGAGCTTGGCTCTTGATATCTTGTGCTTATCCGTGACCGGTCTCATGACGGATCCTACGGTCAGGCAGTTGAAGTAGTCATCGATGAAAATGAGGACGCCGAGGAGGATGGTCGAAAGCTGAGCGCCGACGCGCGTTTTGATGTGCTTTGACGCCCACTCTCCGAAGGCGGCGGAACCGCCCGTACGGTTCATAAGCTGAACCATGACGCCCAGTATTACAAGGAAAATGAGGATGCCCACGTTGTAGGTATCCGACAGAACTGCCATAATGCCGACGTTTGTCGGTTCGCCGTCGATCATGACT
>CADBRO010000033.1 GCA_902797075.1 uncultured Lachnospiraceae bacterium | reverse complement strand
TAAAGGTCTGCCAGACGCCTATCGCGTCCTTGTTTGAAATGACGTTCCGCCATTCATCCCAGCCGTTGAAGTCACCGACGACCGACACATGCTTCGCATTCGGTGCCCACACCGCGAACCAGGTTCCGCTTACCCCGTCTACGACCGCCGGGTGAGCACCCAGCTTTCTGTAAAGATCGTAATGCGTAGCGTGACCGAAGTAGTACTGGTCCATCTCGGTAAATTCATACTTGTTTGCCATACTTTGAACCCCCATCTCATAGATTTGCGGTGCCGGAAGAAAGCGGATCCGGACGACCGGAACGCACGGCATTTAAGACTATTTTTATTTTATCCCATCATGGCGACGGTGTAAATGAATCTTCAGTTGAATTAACTATCGTGTCACAGATGATATTTCTCATCCGCGACGCAGCGCTCTGCCAGCTCCTCGGTGACTCCTCCGAGACGGATGATTTCCCTGTAAAAATGGCCGCTCTTCTTTACGCGTCTTGCACCCGTCTTCTGGTCGATACTGACAAGGCCGAATTTTTTGCTCATGCCGTCGAGCCATTCGAAGTTGTCGAACAGCGACCAGTAATAGTACCGTTCCACCGGTATCTCCGATCTTGCGATTACGGCGAGATGATCGTAGATAAACAGTGAGCGGAACGAGTCATCGTCGTCACAGACGCCATTTTCAAGAATCCACACGGGCTTTCTTACGATATCGTAAAGCTCCTTCATGCATTCCTCGAGTCCGTTCGGATAGATCTCCCATCCGTAATCCGACTTCGGATCCTGTTCTCTCACAAGATCGTCTCCGACCTTCACGACGTGCGAGCGCGTGTAGTAGTTGATCCCGAGATAGTCGCAGTATACGCCTTTTTTGAACTTTCCGAGATTGGAAAATGGCGGCCGGAATTCTCCCAGCAAAAATGCTCTCGCGCAGGCATTCTGGAACAGATACTTCGACGCGTCGCACATGTGGGATTCGATTCTCGAATACGGATCGAGAGGCGCAAAGCTCCTCATGTGGATCGTCATGCCAACCTTTGTATCGCCGTAACCCATGGCTTTCCGCATCCGGTGAATCTTCTGGTATGCCCGGATGTGGCAGCCCGCCATGACCGAAATGACGCGCCGGACCTTCAGGAGATCATTTTCTCCCGGCGGAAAGCCCTGTCCCGCGTAGCCCATGAGCGCATATACATTCGGTTCATTGATCGTCACGTAGTCGGAAACCAGATCGCCGAAGCTGTTAACCGCGATTCCGACATAACGGAGGAAATGCTTCACGTTGTGAGGATTCGCGAATGCCCCGGCCTTTTCGAACCATACCGGATTTGTAAAATGGTGCAGCGTCATCACCGGCCGGATTCCCCGCTCGATCATGTAAGCGATCTCCTCGCGGTAATGCCGGACCGCCTCCTGGTCCACCATTCCCTTCTCAGGCTGGATGCGTGCCCACTCGATGCTGAACCGGTAGGACTGGATGCCGAGCGCTGCCGCGATATCGATATCCTCTTTCCAGTGGTCCCAGTGCATGGACGCGGTCCGGATCGAAACCTTCGAAGCGTCCTTGTGAAGCTTCCCCATCTTTTCCCAGGCGTTCCAGCTGTGCGGAACATTGCCTCCCTCGATCTGTGCGGAAGCGGTTCCGGCGCCGAGAATCAGGTTCGGCGGAAGTCTGTATGCTTTCATAGATGTTTCTTTCACCCCTTATATTACGGTCTCAGGAACTTTCCTTCGTTAACGGAGTATACGCCCCGCGGCGTGCATCGGATCGACGGAATGACCGGAAGCGCCATGAAGGAAAGCGTGATGAACGGTTCCATATCTTTCGGAACGCCCATTTTATGGGCTTTGGTTGTCATTTTGCGGACCTTTTTCGTCACATAGCTGTTGCTCCGGTCGGAGATAAGGCCCATAATCGGAAGCTCCACAGTCTCAAACACGCTGCCGTTTTCCACGATCGTGAGTCCCCCGTGGCAGCGCTCGAGCTCTCTCACCGCCGTAATGATATCCGCGTCGTTGTCGCCGATGACGATGATGTTATGGCTGTCGTGCGAAACCGATGACGCGATCGCGCCGCCTTTAAGGCCGAATCCCTTGATCGCGCCGACGCCGGTTTTTCCGGTCGCCCTGTGCCGCTCAAATACGGCGATCTTGTCAATCGTTCCGTCCGGCTCGAAATATTCGTTTCCGGGAAGAATGAGATCCTCACGGTTCGTGATAATCTCTCCCGGAATCATCCGGATGACCGGGAACGGCTGTCCGTCGAGCTTTATCTTCAGCTTCTCCGGATCAATCGGTCCGAGATGCACGGTGTCCATAAGATGCTGCGGGCACGGGAGCGGCTTTACCTTCAGCATGCTGTCGATGCGCTTCCCGTTATAGAAAACCATCTGCGCGTTGAAATCCTTCAGCGAATCCCAGACGACGAGATCCGCATCGTATCCGGGCGCGACAGCGCCTGTCCGGCGGAGGCCGTAACATCTGGCGGGCTGAATCGTCGCCATTTTCACAGCGGCAATCGGGCTGATGCCCATACTGACCGCTTTGCGGACGTTATGGTCGATCTCGCCCTCGCGAACGATATCCTCGATATGCTTGTCGTCCGTGCAGAAGCAGAAGCCCTCGGTATTTGTATTGTTCTCGACGATTCCCTTGACAATCGCCTCGAGGTTCCGCGCCGCGCTGCCCTCCCGGATGTGGCAGGTCATGCCCATGGCGCGCTCTTTCATAATGTAATCGTAGGAGGTTCCCTCGTGATCGGTCGTAATTCCGGCGATCACGTAGGCCGCCAGCTCCTCGTCGGTGAGGTTCGGGGCGTGGCCGTCCTTCACCTTTCCGTCAAATGCCTCCAGCTTCTCGTTCATCACCGGATCCCCGTTCATAACGGCGTAGCAGTCCATGACCTCGCCGAGACCGAGAACACGGCGGTTTTTGAGATAAGGCTCCATCTCCTTCGCGGTGAGCGTAAACCCGTTGTCATCGATGGAGGTCGAAGGAACACAGCTCGCCATCATCACGTAGACGTGAGCCGGTGAGTACTTCGTCTGATCAAGCAGATAATCAATGCCGTCCGTACCGGAGACATTTGCCGCCTCGTGCGGATCGACGATGAATGTCGTCGTCCCGTGCTTTGCCGCCTCAGCAATCAGGAACTGCGGGTTGACCATCGTGGATTCGAGGTGCAGATGAGCGTTGATAAAACCGCTCGTGAGATACTTACCGTCAAGGTCAATCTCCTCTTCGCCCTCAAAATCGCCGATTCCGACGATCATTCCGTTTTTGATCGCGACATTTCCTTCCTCAACACGGTCCGTGAAGACATTGACAATCTTCGCGTTTTTAAGAACCAGATCCGCTTTTTCCAGCTTCCTTGCCGCATTTGAGCAGCCGATGTACTTCCCGAGTTTCATAAGCTCCTCCTAAATTACAAAAACAACCTGGTGGCATTATCCCATGTGACTTTTTCTACTTCCTCCTCGGTAACTCCCTTGATCTCGGCGATGGCACGGACCACCTCGTGAAGATTGAGGGATGTATTCCGCTCTCCTTTTTTTGTCTCCGGCGAAAGATACGGGCAGTCCGTCTCAAGGAGCAGATGCTTCAGAGGTATTCCGTCGACGACTTTTTTCAGTTTCTTTGATGTCCTGTATGTGACTACGCCTCCGATGCCGAGGTAAAATCCCATCTCCGTATAAATCTTCGCCTGCTCCAGCGACCCCGGATATGCGTGAATGACACCCTTTCTTATGGCTTCCCTTCCTCTTCCGCTGCCGTACATATCGGTCAGCATCTCAAAGGTATCCAGATTTGCCGCCCTCGAGTGCACGCAGATCGGAACGTCATAGTCAAGCGCGATCAGCATCTGTTTCCGAAATGCCTCCGCCTGCACGTCGTGCGGCCAGACATCCCAGTGGTAGTCAAGTCCGATCTCGCCGACGGCCACGATCTTTCTCCGCTCGAGAAGTTTTCTTAGCTGCATGCAGACCTTGTCCGTGAGCTTTCCCGCCTCGTCCGGATGAAGTCCGACCGCGCCGTAGATAAAATAGTGCGACTCCGCGATTTCTACGACCTTCTCCAGGCTCTCCGGCGTCGCGGCCATGTCGAGAATTCTCCCGACTCCGCCCGGCACCATGGTTCTAAGGAGTTCCTCCCGGTCGCTGTCGAACGCCTCGTCGTCATAATGTGCGTGTGTATCAAATATCATGCTTGTCTTCGTTAAATATCAGGAAAGCAGAGCCCTGTCATGACAAAGCTCTGCCTGTTTTTCAGTTGATTTCCGATCCGCCCGGCGTCGTGTCTTTATCCGGAACCATGATGGAAAGCGTTCCGTCCGGCGCTTCCGCGCAGAGAATCATTCCCTGGGATTCAAGTCCCGCCATTTTCCTCGGGGCGAGATTTTCAATTACCATGACCTTCTTGCCGACCATCATCTCCGGCGTGTACTGCGGTCTGAGGCCAGAAAGGATCTGGACCGTCTTATCTCCGAGATTGACCTGGCTGCAGAGAAGCTTCTTTGACTTCTTTACTTCCTCGCAGGCCATGATCTCGCCTACCCGGAATTCGCATTTTACAAAATCGTCGTAGGTGCAGATTTCCTTATGCTCATACGCAGGCTCTGCCTCTGCAGCTCCGCCGCTGCCGTCAGCGACCGCTGCCGCTTCGGCGCGCGACTCCGTAACGACCTTTTCAGCCGCAGCTGCCTCAGCTTCCGCCTTCTCCTGGGCTTCGAGCTCCGCAAGCGTCGGGAGTCCCTTCGCTTTCCTCTGCGCGTCGATCTTCTCGATGACTTCTTCGAGCTTCAGTCTCTGGAAGAGGATTTCCGGGTTCTCCGTAACCTTTCCGGTCTTCGGATAATTTCCGGCGTGTCCGAGGTCGTCATAAGCGATCTCCGGAGCGTTAATCTGCGCAAGAATCTTTTCAGCTGTCTCCGGCATAAATGATTTAAGCAGGGACGCGCCTGTCTCAATGCCGTCCAGCAGGTTGTAAAGGACGGTTCTTAAGCGGTCGGCGCACGCCTCATCCTTTGCCAGCTTCCACGGCTCCGTCTCGTCGATGTATTTGTTGAGTCTCTTGAAAAGGTTGAAGATTTCGGTCAGCGCGTCGGCGACGCGGAGCTTGTCCATCTTCTCGGTAACTTTTCCGCAGGTACCTTCGATGACACTCCTGAGATCTTCGTCCACGTCTCCTGCTACGCCCTTGTCTTCGACGACGCCTCCGAAATACTTGTTGCTCATCGCGATCGTGCGGTTTACAAGATTTCCCATCGTATTCGCGAGCTCGGAATTCCAGCGTTCGACCATAAGATCGTAGGAAATGACTCCGTCATTTTCAAACGGCATCTCATGAATGCAGAAATACCGGACTGCGTCGACGTTGAAGATCTCGGCGAGATCGTCGGCGTAGATGACATTTCCCTTGGACTTCGACATCTTTCCGCCGCTCTGCAGAAGCCACGGATGTCCGAAGATCTGCTTCGGAAGCGGCTCGTCGAGAGACATCAGGAAGATCGGCCAGTAGATCGTATGGAAGCGGATAATGTCCTTGCCGATCAGATGAAGGTCCGCCGGCCAGTACTTCTTGTATTCATCGCTTGAATTGCCATCCGCGTCGTATCCGATACCGGTGATGTAGTTTGCGAGCGCGTCAAGCCACACGTAGCTTACGTGTCCCGGAGCGAAGTCGATCGGAATTCCCCAGGAGAACGAGGTTCTCGATACGCACAGATCCTGAAGTCCCGGAAGAAGGAAGTTGTTCATCATCTCATTCTTTCTGGACTCCGGCTGAATGAATTCCGGATGCGTGTTAATGTAGTCGATGAGGCGGTCGGCATACTTGGACATTCTGAAGAAATACGCCGGCTCGGAAGCGGGCTCCACGTCGCAGCCGTCGAGCGGGCACTTGCCGTCAACGAGCTGGGATTCCGTGTAGAAGGACTCGCATTCCTTGCAGTACATTCCCTTGTATTCACCGAGATAGATGTCGCCTTTTTCGTACATCTTCGCGTAGATCTTCTTGATCTGCTTCTCGTGATAATCATCCGTCGTCCGGATGAAATGGTCATAAGACGTGTTCATTTCATCGAAAATGCGGCGGATCTCTCCGGCGGTCTTGTCGACGAACGCCTTCGGAGTCATGCCCGCGGCCTTCGCACGGTCCTCGATCTTCTGTCCGTGCTCGTCGGTTCCCGTCTGGAAATGAACGTCATATCCTTCATATCGTTTATAGCGCGCGATCGCGTCCGCGAGAATGATCT
This sequence comes from uncultured Lachnospiraceae bacterium, assembly GCA_902797075.1. Lineage (GTDB taxonomy): Bacteria > Bacillota > Clostridia > Lachnospirales > Lachnospiraceae > Chordicoccus. The sequence continues at coordinate 553 of CADBRO010000033.1, read as the reverse complement.
CGTAGGTATTCCCGATGTGCGGTTTGCCCGACGCATAGGCGATCGCGGTTGTGATGTAATATTTCCCTTTGTCAGCCATTCGATTCGTCTCCTCCTTGAACCCTAATCATAACGTATTTTCATGGGAAAGTGAAGCGGACATTTAAAGCGCAGCCTTTATAGCGGACATATTAAGAGCAGGACCCACTGGATTTCATCTTGATAGTTATAGTGGGCAAGTTTTGGGCTGGGCAGACCTACTATTTTTCATCTTGCTTGTTTCAGTGGGTTCATTCTGGCACCTGCGAACCTACTGTTTTCATGCTTGTTTGTTTCAGTGGGTCCCGGCAGGCCTCTGCGGACCTACTGAATCTTGATTTCTTGATTTTAGTGGGTCCCGGCAGGCCTCTACGAACCCACTATTTTTCATCTTGCTTGTTTCAGTGGGTTCAGCTGTCTTTATAACGAGATTCAATTAGCAGGACCAGTCCGGACGATACACGCGCCGGCGTCTTCATAGACGACTTCCCCGAGGCTTCGAAGGAACGCCTCGTCCAGTCTTTCATACTTCTCC
>CADBRO010000032.1 GCA_902797075.1 uncultured Lachnospiraceae bacterium | reverse complement strand
TTTTTTTAAGCGGGAACAGCAGGGATCGAACCTGCGGCCTTCCGGTTAACGGCCGGACGCTCTGCCAGCTGAGCTATACTCCCATAAACGGTTTTGGCCGTGACGGCCGCCTGAGTTTTCACTCAGGCAACCGCAATAGCCTCGTATCTTTCAGAGTTGATGACCTTTTCCATCGCTTCCACCGGATTCAGTCCGACGCACTGCATGACCTGACGGAACACAGCTGCGGACTGGCCGCTTACCAGCTGTACCCCGGTTCGGTTTCTGTCAGCGTGGAAGACATCATGACGGCTTGCCACGTTCCAGAAGATGATGTTCGGAATCTGATATCCGTACTTTCTGAACCTCTGAGACATCTTCTCGTAGAAGGTCCAGTTCCTGTCACCACAAAAGTCGATCTCCATGTCGGAGATAACGATCAGCGACTTCGGCATTTCCTCCGGCGCCACATGGTTCCGTACCGCGATTTCCAGCACATGCTGAAATGCTGCCCTTAAGTTCGTGTTGCCAGCCCAGTCATTCATGTCGATGCCGCGGATCTTCTGCGCCAGAGTTTCTCCCTTAAGCATCTGGATCCGGGACGTTCCTGAAAATGACATAAACATGTTGTGGTACGGACCGGTGTTCCGCTCAGCGAAGTACACCGCCAGACCTACGGAAGTTGCCATCGGCCTTCCGTACATGGACCCGGAAGTATCCGCAATAACCAGCGCATTGGTTCCTGCTTCTACGTAATCCGGCAGCTGACGCCACTGGGCTTCCAGTGTTTCGTCTTCCGTGATCCGGCCCATTCTCCGGTCCGTATACAGCACCTTCTCGACGATGTCATAAGGAAACAGCGTCGCAGAGTGTATGGCCGCCTCCCCGCGGACTGCCCTCTGGACAAACTCGCCGAACCGGTCGGCGTCGTGCCTCATGAAGGCATTTCTGTAGATCATCATAGCTCGTGACGGGACCGCAGAGTAGCGGATCTCATCCCAGCGTCCGGCTGACATGAGTGCCTCCACGATGCAGATCCGTCTGCGCATCGCGCGCACCAGGCGCTTAAAGTCATAGACGGAGTAACCCAGTCTCTGCGCAGTCAGGATTCCGAGCCTTCTTGTGTTTGCAGAAGATGCGTCAGCAGTCCTGATCCACTTTGCGAGCAGGGAAATGGCATTTCCTGCTTCCAGGTTCTGACGGTCCTCCTCAAACTGTCTCTTCATCGCAGCCCACATTTCGTCCTCCATCGGAGTACCGATCAGGCAGTACAGGTCGTCAAAACGGCCGTATACGCCGATCAGATCCAGATTCGGACGCAGAGCTTCCGGATGGTACGCCGCCATAAACTGCAGAAGTGTGCGGAAGGTCTGTCTTTCACCCAGTCCGCCCCGGACGTCACGCGCATAAAATGCGATCTTTGTCGCGAACAGCGGATCCGCCTTAAAGGCCTCGGAGAAAAGACGGGTGATCCGCTGCGAATCTGCGCCGCGGAGCGCTCCGGCCGTTCCGAAGAAGTCCAGTCTCGCGTCGCCGGTGGTGTTAAGTGCCACAGCTCCATTTTCAGTTCTTGTATATGCAGCGTTCATCATCGCTGCTTCAGCGAAATTCATTGTCATTTCCTCCTTTCCACCCCGCGCATCGCCGCTTCTCATGCGGACTCATGCACGGTTCTTACTTATTGCGTACGCGTTTTCCGCGTAATTAAAACATGACCCTTTATGTTACGGAATCGAACCGCCTAACAGACTTTGTACCTGCCTCCCAATAACTTTGCTGTAAGGGTCACTGTTTTCAGGATGCATTTTTTCATGATTAAGAGTCATGTGCTTGGTAGCTGTTTTGCTGTGAGCATCCCATTTTGATATCAAAAACTATAGTCTATGGTAATCCGCAGTCCGCTTTGCTTCCTGCGGATTACCCGGTTATCTTTGTTAAATGGCTTCCTATCCGCATCGCACGGCTTCTATCTGTACCACGCAGTTTCTACCCGCATCGCACGGCTTCGGTCTCCACAACGACGATCTCGTCCAGGGTAACGCCGAATATTGCGGCCAGGATCACCAGGTTATCGATAGTCGGCATGGATGCACCGTGAAGCCACTTGTAGATTGCCTGCGGTGTCGCAAATCCGAAGATCATCTGCATGTCTCTCACAGTCATGCCGGCCTCGATTCTCAGCCTGTCGATGTTTCGTCCGGTTGCGACAGTGTCAATGAACGGCATCACCATCTTTTCGCACCTCCTTTGTTCCGGCAGCGCCGGACCGAAGGGGTGCCGGCTATACTGCCCTGATTATTGTCATTTTATAAATCGGATTCTCTGTTCTCTTTTCTGCAGCCATTTTCTCATCTGACGTCTGCAGATTTGTTTTACTGTAACCTCGCATCCGGTTTTCTCCTCGCTTCTTCCAATATGCATGCACTCATCAGCTCGCATCTGTCTTGACTGCGCATAGCTCATTGCTTCACGTAAAATGCCGCTTGTCTTTCGGACAAGCGGCAGTCTCTACAAAGTACACTGTTTTATCTGGTCATTCCAATATGCGCATCATGGCACCTGGTCCCAGATATCCACTTGTTCCTGTCCGGTTAAGGCATGTCGAAATAAGCTCTTCAGCTTTGCCGACTGAAGGCATAATCTTACCCTGAAGTTCACACGGCTTTATATTTTCAAAACTGTACGTATGAATCTGCAGCATTGCCTCGCCATCTCGTGCGCGGCACTTTCGGAGCTCTGCCCCTCGGCGCGCACACATTCCTTTCCGGACCTTTCGTCCTGTTTATTCCATTGCCCAATATAGCATGTGAAAATGGACTTGTCATTAAACTTGTCGTATAAACTCACGGTCATATGCAACCCGCAATCCGCTCTTAACTTTCGGCTAATCCGTCGTATGCTATCGGCCGGTCCTGTAGTCCGCCGTTACCTCCGAATACGATCTTCTGCCGTCTATATAATCCGCGTAGGCAACTTCCGGGTCTTTGCCCCGGAAGACAGTGCACAGATACCTATTCCATGGCCATCGGCGCCGTCGTTGGCTATAACATGGGAGAAATCCATGACATTTAAGATCGAGGATTGCTCTGTGAACGGCGAAATCAACGGAGCCGTCACGCCCGGCGCTGTAGCCGGCCGTGCGGAAAACAGCGTCATCGAAAGCTGCGAAGCATCTGTCACTTTTGAAGGTGAAGACCTGACTGAACAGGTAGGTACGACCGACAGGATGTATGAGAGCGGCGATCAGGGAGAAGAAGAAACCACTTCTGAAGAGGCAGCGTAAGAGTGGGAAAAACGAGTAAGGAGGAATTATACCCGGTATAATTCCTCCTCACAGCATTACAGATCCGGTTATTCATATTGTTTGACGGTTCCCATAGCATACTTCCCGTCAGTCCTTGCTCCTGTCAATGCGTTTTCTCGCAGAAGAAATGGCGCGCTGAGGACATACCAGTATGCAAAGATGGCAACCCACGCATTTCTTTCCGTTCAGCACCGGCCTCCGGTTCTCATCCAGTGAGATTGCCTGATGGCCTCCGTCCATGCAGGAAATCATACAGCGGCCGCATCCGATACATTTTTCCCTGATAAATTTCGGGAACAGGATGGTATCTCTCTCGAGGATATCGGTTGATGCGCTGAGCGAATCAAGTCCCAGCCCGACGACATCTTTGACATGGTCAAAGCCTTTCTCTTTGAGATACAGATTAAGGCCGCTCTTCAGATCATCAATAATCCTGTAGCCGTACTGCATCACGGCGGTTGTGACCTGGATCGAACCGCCGCCAAGCAGCAGGTACTCCAGAGCATCCTTCCAGGTTTCCACCCCGCCCATGGCGGTGATGTGCTTTCCTATAAGCGCCTCATTTTGCCCGAGCTCCGCGATAAAACGCAGCGCTATCGGTTTTACGGCATTGCCGCTGTACCCGCCGACCGCGGAGCGGCCCCGCACCGCAGGGGATGAGACATAGGTGTGGATGCTGACGTTCGTCACGGATTTTATGGTATTGATCGCAGCGATTCCGTCCGCCCCGCCGCGGATCGCCGCTTCTGCAGCCGGACCCATGGACATCACATTGGGCGTCAGTTTTGCCAGTACCGGTATATGGCAGGCTCTCTTTGCCGCCGCGGTTAACCGCTCCACCAGCTCCGGCACCTGCCCGATATCCGAGCCGAGCCCGCCCTCTGCCATGTTCGGGCAGGAGAAATTGAGCTCCACGGCGTCCGCGCCATTTTCTTCGCAGAGCCTGGCCAATTCGCCCCATTCCTCCTCATTTTGTCCCATGATAGAGGCCAGTATGACTTTTGACGGATATTTTTCTTTCAGGCGGCGGAAAATCTCCATGTTTTCCTTCACGCTGTGATCCGAAAGCTGCTCGATATTCTTGAATCCAATCATGCTTCCGCCTTCGCCCGTAATGGCGGAGAAACGCGGGGACGCTTCGTGAATGTCCATGGAGCAGATGGTCTTGTAGCAGACGCCTGCCCAGCCCGCCTCAAATGCGCGGGCGCACATATCATAATTGCTCGCAACAACCGAAGAAGAAAGAAGGAACGGATTTTCCAGCGGAATTCCGCACAGATCACAGGCGAGCCGGCTCTCATCTTCCGGCATCTCCGTCTCTGTTTCCGGTTTTACCTCGTCATACAGCCTCCCGATGAGGGCCTTGATTTTCACTTCTCCCGGGCGGACGCATTTTTCTTCACAAGGTGCCTGGCAGCCGACACACGGATTGTTCTCGGGCAGGCGGGATACCGCTCCCTGTTCATTTTCAAACCAGATGCTTCGAAGCAAACCGGCCGGACTCATCGCAGGACATGCCGCATCACAAGGTGCATCCAGGCAAAGGGTGCAGCGAACCAGATCAGGTCTTCCGATAATGGTTTTGTTTTGAATCATGGACATCCTTTCCTTTCTTCATGCGCTGTATTACGGGCTTTTAATCATCATATTATATCGCAGAGCATTATTCAATTTTAACCAGCACAAAAGGGCTGCCGCACCGGACACCAGTGCTGCAGCCCCATTTCAGACTTTGCTTTTTACAGTAAATGGATAAATCTTTAATACCAATCGTGTTTTTCATTGCGGTCCAGAGCGCTGATCGCCGCCATTTTCCAGCAATGTTTTTACAGAATTTACACAGGTATCATAGTCCAGTGAATAAGTGCCAAGCCCCATAATC
>CADBRO010000031.1 GCA_902797075.1 uncultured Lachnospiraceae bacterium | reverse complement strand
AATACATTAACGGAGCACAGGTGGCTTTTCAATATGTAGCTGTCAATTCAGGCGGCATGAGTATCCACTATCATGCCAGAAGCCTCAGAAAATACGGCCGATATTTCTACGGGTCCAATAAAACCTTTACTTTTCAGCCCAAAAGATTTAAGCTTAATTTACAAAAAAAGAAAGGCGACTGACGATTCCGGGAGAGTTCCTTACAAAGAAGGACGCCGAAGGGGCAACGTGAAATCTCTCAGGCAAAAGTACCGGATTCCGACGCATTCCTGGAAAGCGGAACAGCACCGAAGAAGTAAGGCGGCACAGATCCGCCGAATCTTTCAGGTAAACAGACAGGGCACACAGCATTTTTTGTTGTGTGCTTTTTTATTTATCAAAAGGAGGAGCATAGGATGCAGAACCCTGTAAAAACACCACTTTATGACGCCCACGTTGCACTCGGCGGAAAAATTGTCGAATTCGGAGGCTTCCTGCTTCCGGTTCAGTACGGAACCGGCGTCATAAAAGAACACATGGCCGTCCGTACGGCAGCCGGACTTTTTGACGTGTCGCATATGGGTGAATTCTCGCTTACGGGACCGGACGCAGTGAAAAATCTGAACCGCATTCTTACGAATGATTTTTCGGTTATGTACGACGGACAGGCGAGATACAGCCCCATGTGCAATGAGGAGGGCGGCACGGTCGATGACCTGATCGTCTATAAGGTAAGCGACAATGATTATTTTATCGTTGTCAACGCTGCGAACAGAGAGAAGGATTTCTCCTGGATGGAAAGCCACATGGAGGGCGATGTGGTATTCCGGAATATCTCCGATGATTACGCCCAGATCGCCCTTCAGGGACCGAAGGCGGAAGAAATCATCAAAAAACTGGTAAAGGAAGAAGACATTCCCGCAAAGTATTACAGCGCTAAATGGAACGTAAAGATCGGCGATTCGTCCTGTATTCTTTCCAGAACCGGATACACCGGAGAAGCGGGCTTTGAGATTTATCTGCCCTCCGGCGAGGGCTGCGCGATGTGGTATCTGCTTCTTGAGACGGGTAAAGAGGAAGGACTGATCCCCTGCGGACTTGGCGCAAGAGATACCCTTCGTCTGGAGGCGTCTATGCCGCTTTACGGCCATGAACTGAGCGATGTGATCTCACCTCTTGCCGCCGGGCTTAAGACCTTCGTTAAGATGGATAAGGAAGACTTTATCGGCAAGAGCGCAATGCTTGCCGCCGACACACCGAAAAGACGCCGCGTCGGACTCCGCGTAACGGGCAAGGGAATTATCCGCGAGCACCAGGATCTCTATATCGGCGAGAATAAAATCGGCGTCAGCACGTCCGGAACGCACTGCCCGTATCTGGGATATCCGGTTGCCATGGCGTACGTCGACGCGGAGCTGGCCGAACCGGGCACCGTAGTCGAAGCCGATGTCCGCGGCAGAAGAGTGGCAGCTGAAATTGTGAAAATGCCGTTTTACAAACGCGCATAAATTTGATTTAATAAGTCAGTTATATAAAAAAGCAGGAGGAATAAAAAGATGACATTTCCAAGCGAACTCAAATATTCAAAGACACATGAATGGGTAAAATTCGAGGATGAGACAACCGCATACATCGGAATCACGGATTATGCACAGGACCAGCTCGGCGACCTTGTTTTCGTGAACCTTCCCGAAGAAGGGGACGAAGTTACCCGTGACGAAGCATTCGCAGACGTTGAGTCCGTTAAGGCGGTATCGGATGTGATGTCACCGGTTACGGGAACAATCGCTGAAGTCAACGAGGAGCTTCAGGATTCACCGGAGATGATGAATGAGCACCCCTATGACGCATGGTTTATCAAGGTTACGGATATCAGTGAATGCAGCGATCTGATTTCGGCAGAAGAGTACGAAGCTTTTATCGCTGAAGAACAGTAAAGAATCGCCGTCAGGAGGATAAACATATGGGTAATTATGTACCCGGGACAAAGGAAGAACAAAACGCGATGCTGAAGGCCTGCGGTTTTTCCTGCTTTGAAGATCTTTACCGCGATGTGCCGGAAGAAGTTTTTCTGAAAAGAGACCTTGATCTTCCGGAAGGCCTTCCGGAACTGGAAGTCCGGAAGAAAATGAACGCCCTCGCGTCGAAAAACACACTGTTTGAACATATCTTCAGAGGCGGCGGGTCGTATCATCATTACATTCCGGAGATCGTAAATGAAATCGCCGGAAGGAGGGAGTTCCTCACCGCGTATACGCCGTATCAGGCGGAGATCAGCCAGGGAATTCTTCAGTCCATATTCGAATACCAGACATCGATCTGCGAGCTGACCGGTATGGACGCTTCAAATGCTTCTGTTTATGACGGAGCGACCGCCGCAGCTGAGGCCTGCGCCATGTGCGTAGACAGAAAGCGCAGCCGGATTCTTGTGTCCGCGACTGTCGATCCGAAGATCCTTTCCGTAGTAAAGACCTACAGCTTCGGGCACGGATCCGAAGTCGTCGTGATCCCAGAAAAAGACGGTGAGACCGACTGTGAGGCGCTGAAAGCAGCTCTCGATCAGCAGACTGCCTGCGTCCTTTTCCAGCAGCCGAATTTCTACGGAATCTTTGAAAATGCGGCTCTTATTTGCGATGCCGCCCATGAATCCCGCGCTAAAGCGATCGCAAGCGTAAATCCGGTTTCTCTTGCGCTTTTCCGCACGCCGGGTGAATACGGTGCGGATATTGCCGTAGGAGAGGGACAGCCGCTCGGAATTCCGATGAGCTTCGGCGGACCCTACATCGGTTTCATGGCATGTAAATCGGCTATGATGCGGAAGCTTCCCGGAAGGATTGTCGGACAGACAACCGACGTCGACGGAAAGAGGGGCTATGTCCTTACGCTTCAGGCAAGAGAGCAGCACATAAGGCGTGAAAAGGCGTCTTCCAACATCTGTTCAAATGAAGCGCTCTGCGCTATGCGCGTCAGTATTTATCTTTCGGCGATGGGACGCTTGGGCCTTCGCGAAGTGGCGGAGCAATGCACGTCCAAGGCGCATTATCTCAAGGACGCTCTGGCTTGTGCAGGCCTTACGCCGGTCTTCGACAAGGAATTCTTCCACGAGTTCGTGACGGAATGCGCCGATCCGGGCGCTGTACTTTCCGCTCTTAAGAAACATGGAATTCTTGGCGGACTTCCTCTGGGAGACGGAAGAATCCTCTGGTGCGCTACCGAGATGAATACGAAGCAGGAGATGGATATGACAGCGGATATCGTAAAGGAGGTGCTTCGTAAATGAAACTGATTTTCGAAAGAAGCTCTGCAGGAAGAGGCACTTCATACCTGCCGGCATGTGATGTTCCGTCTGTGACGCCGAACACGGAGTTAAGAGAAATTGCACTTCATCTTCCCGAAGTGCCGGAGACCGAGATTGACCGCCATTACACCGAACTCTCACACCAGGTCTACGGTGTAAATACCGGCTTTTATCCCCTCGGATCCTGCACGATGAAATATAACCCGATGATCAACGAGGCGGCCGCGTCTCTTCCCGGATTTGCCGAAATCCATCCCCTTGCGGGCGACGAAAACACACAGGGCGCTCTTGAAGTCATGAAGCTTCTGGAGGACAGCCTGAAGGAAATCACGGGAATGGATGCTGTAACCCTCCAGCCTGCGGCCGGAGCCCACGGCGAGTTTACCGGCCTCCTTCTGATTAAAGCCTGGCACAAAGCCAAGGGCAACGATAAACGGACGAAGATCATCGTACCGGACTCAGCCCACGGGACCAATCCGGCCAGCGCGGCTATGGCGGGCTTCGAGGTTGTCAGCATTCCGTCCGATGAGAACGGATGCGTCGATATTGATGCGCTCAAAGCCGCTGTCGGCGAGGATACTGCGGGGCTCATGCTCACGAATCCCAACACGGTCGGCATTTTCGATAAAAATATCACGGAGATCACAAAGATTATCCATGACGCGGGCGGCGTAAACTATTACGATGGCGCCAATCTGAACGCTGTCATGGGGGTCGCCCGTCCCGGAGATATGGGCTTCGATGTGGTTCACGTCAATCTTCACAAGACATTTTCAACTCCCCACGGCGGCGGAGGCCCGGGCTCCGGTCCGGTCGGATGCAAGGAATTCCTGAAGGAATTTCTTCCGGGAATCCAGGCAGAATGCACGGAAGACGGTACAGCGTTCCGCTCTGTCCGGGAAGAGCACAGCATCGGCGATATGCGCTCCTTCGGAAGCAACTTCTCGGTCGTGGTGAAGGCTCTTGCATATGTGCTTTCACTTGGGAAAACCGGAATACGCGAAACTTCGGAAAATGCGGTCCTCAATGCGAACTATCTGATGCATTTACTGAAGAAAAACTATGAGTGCGCCTATGACAGAACCTGCATGCATGAATTTGTGCTTGATCTGGCGCACCTGAAGGAGGAGCACGGGATCTCTGCACTTGATGTGGCGAAAGCGCTGCTTGATGCAGGCATCCATCCGCCGACCATGTATTTCCCGCTCATCGTTCACGAAGCTCTGATGTTTGAGCCGACGGAGACTGAGACGAAGGAAACGCTGGAAGCGTGCGCGCTTGCAATGGAAAACATCCTGAAAGAAGCGCTTGCAAATCCGGAAGGGGCTCACGCAAAGCCGGAGCACACGATGATCCGCAGGCTGGATGAGGTCGGTGCTGCGAGAAATCCGGTGATCCGTTACACTTTTGACTCTGAGGAAAAATAATGGAACAGGCATATGATCTGATTGTGATCGGCGGCGGTCCGGGCGGCTACGAAGCCGCACTGGACGCTGCGGGACGCGGCATGAAAACCGCGCTGATTGAAAAAAATGACATCGGAGGCACCTGTCTCAACAGGGGATGCATTCCGACGAAGATCTTTCTTCACGCGGCGGAGATGCTCGAAAGCTCGAAAAAGGCAGGTGAATACGGCATTTCCATGACCGCTGCCGCGGTTGACATGGGCGCTTTGCAGGATAAAAAAGCAGAGCTTGTGGGGACACTAAAGGACGGTATTTCTGCTCAGCTGAAAAAGGCAAAGGTTGACGTTTACTGCGGCACCGGATGCATCACTGCCCCCGGCTGCGTAGTTCTAAAGGATTCCGGAGAGGAAGAAAAAACGCTCAGTGCCGGAAATATCCTGATCGCCTGCGGTTCTGTTCCCGCGATCCCGCCGATTCCGGGTATTGATCTTCCGGGAGTTATGTCAAGCGACGGATTGCTTGATCTTCGGGACGGTGTACCCGAAAGGCTCGTGATTATCGGCGGCGGAGTGATCGGCATGGAATTTGCCACCGCATTCAGCTCATTTGGCTCACATGTCACGGTCATAGAGGGAATGCAGCGCATTCTCCCGGGTCTTGATAAGGAGCTTTCCCAGAGCATGAAAATGCTGATGAAAAAGCGCGGCGTGGAGATTCATACCGGAGCCCTCGTTAAAGAAATACGAAGGGACGGCGAACGCGGACTGATCTGCGTATTCTCCGAAAAAGAAGAACTGTGCGAAGCGGAGGCGGATGCGGTTCTTGTATCTGTCGGCCGGAAGCCGTACACGGAAGGCCTTTTCGGAGAAGGTTTTGAACTTGAGACGGAGAGAGGCAGAATTGTTACCGACAGTGACGGCAGAACATCCGTTCCCGGTATATTTGCGATCGGCGACGTAACGGGCGGCATCATGCTGGCACATGCCGCTACAGCGGAGGGAAGAAACGCTGTCTCCGTCATGCTTGGAGAAGAGCCGGAGATCCGCTCTGACATTATTCCGTCCTGTATTTATACTTCCCCGGAAATCGCGAGCTGCGGTATGACTGCAGATGAGGCGAAAGCCGCGGGAATCAATGCGGTATCACAGAAATACGTTATGACGGCAAACGGGAAAACCGTTCTTTCCGGCGGCGAGCGCGGCTATATCAGAGTCGTTGCCGAAGCGGAAACAGGCGTTATTCTGGGAGCTCAGATGATGTGCGAGAGAGCGACAGACATGATAGCCGAATTTGTCACTGCGATCTCAAACAGGCTTACAGTCAGTGATATGAAAAAAGCGGTTTATCCGCATCCGACCTTCAGTGAGGCGATCGGTGAACTGATCAGACAGATTTAAAATCAATCCCCGCCAAATGACTTCGTGTCATGAATGGCGGGGCTTTTTTGCGCTTCAGATACAAAAAAGCAAAAATATCGGTTACATGAAGCTGCGGCTGTGCAAAAATGTTGTTACCCGTGGTTTTGGTTACACGACAGGATGGTTACATGATTAAACGGTTACACGTAAGGACGCAATAAACCTTATAAATAAAGTGTTATAAAATAATAATAAAAAAAAGAGTTACACAAAGCTTGACATGTGCATTCCGATCGGTTATAATTGCATCATCAAAACAATACATCTTTCAAAAAGATTGTACTGTTTCGGGCTCTCCGGATAACGGAGAAGGATACAACTAAAGACAGAATCAAAGGGCAAAACAGGCGAAAGCCTGCGACGCAAAGCTATAGGGACCGAAAAGTCAGCCAGCTGCATTCAGATCTTGAGTTT
>CADBRO010000030.1 GCA_902797075.1 uncultured Lachnospiraceae bacterium | reverse complement strand
CTCCCGGAGCTCATTTCCGAGTTTAACGGAATTGTGCTTGATACGATCCGCGGCGAGCTTCTGGATGTGGTGCTCCCCTACGAGCTGCAGGACAGCGCCTACAGCGAGGAGGAGAGAAAGCGGCTGCTTGAAAAATCCATCCGCGATATCTATCATCTGAAAACCGCACGCTACTCCGTGATCGGCCCGCTTCATCTCGGAATGATGCTCTCGGGAGCCGGTGACGACGCACTGAAAGAGATGGACAGGGCGGCGGATGACCTCGGTATCGCTTATCAGATCATGGATGATATTCTCGGAATTTACGCTGACACGAGGCATCTGGGAAAAGACGCCGGATCTGATATATCGGAATTTAAGCAGACAATTCTTTATATGTACGTATGCCTGTATGCGGAGGACGCGGAAGAAGAGCTGCTGAAGCATTACGGCAGGGCTGTTACCGATGAGAGCCTGGAAGCCGTGCGAAGGATTTTCACCGAAACCGGCGCGCTGGATTACGCGAAGGCGACGATGAACGCCTGCTTCGAGCGGGCTGCCCGTAAAATCAAAAGAATGAAATTTCTTTCCGATGAGGACAGAAGCATTCTTCTCGGCTTTATCGAGTGGTGCAAGGGACGGAGGAACTAAAGGTATGCGGTTTACCAAGATGGAAGGAATCGGCAACGATTATATTTACGTTGACGGATCACGGGAGCATCTGAAGAATCCGGAGGAGACTGCGAGGAGAATCAGCGACCGCCATTTCGGCGTGGGATCCGACGGGCTGATCCTGATCAATCCATCTGACAGGGCGGATTTCGAGATGGAGATGTACAACGCCGACGGGAGCCGCGGGAAAATGTGCGGAAACGGGATCCGCTGCGTGGGAAAATACGTTTACGACCACGGCCTCACGAAACGGACCTGCATTACGGTCGATACGCTTGCCGGAATAAAGACGCTCCTGCTGAATCCCGGAGCCGACGGAAAAATAGCTTCGGTCAGGGTCGACATGGGAGCTCCGGTTCTTCAGCCGGAACAGATTCCCGTCAATTTACCGGGAGAACGGGTGGTGGACGTCCCGGCCGGTATCGGGGGAAATGAATACAGGATCACCTGTGTCTCGATGGGAAATCCGCACTGTGTCGTATTTCAGAAAGACGATGTGGCTGGACTTGATCTTCGGACGGTGGGACCGCTCTTTGAGCGGAACGCTCTGTTTCCGGAGAGAGTAAATACAGAATTTGTAAACATCCTCGGAAGAGACAGGCTCAGGATGAGGGTGTGGGAGAGAGGCTCGGGCGAGACGCTCGCCTGCGGAACCGGCGCCTGCGCGGTGGTCTGCGCAGCTGTACTAAACGGGTTTGCGGAGAGAAAAGCAGTAGTGGAGCTGCTTGGCGGTGAACTTGAAATCTGCTGGAGTGAAGAAGACGGTCACATCTACATGACCGGTCCGGCACAAGAGGTTTTTGAAGGAGAAATTGATGTTCAGAGTTAATGAGAATTACGGGAAACTGCAGGGAAGCTATCTGTTTTCAACGATCGCCAGGAAGGTCGCCGCTTTCACGGAAGCAAATCCTGACAAGAAGATCATCCGGCTCGGTATCGGTGACGTGACGCAGCCGCTCACGGATCCGGTGATCCGCGCACTCCACAGTGCAGTGGACGAGATGGGAAACGCGGAAACATTCCATGGTTATGCACCGGATCTCGGATACGCATTTCTCCGTGAGACCATCGCCGAAAATGACTTCAGATCGCGGGGCTGCAACATTTCCGCGGATGAAATCTTTGTATCGGACGGAGCGAAGTGCGATTCCGGAAATATCCAGGAGCTTTTCGCGGAAGATTCAAGAATCGCTGTCTGCGACCCGGTCTATCCGGTCTACGTCGATTCGAATGTTATGGCAGGAAGAGCCGGAAATTATAACCCGGAAACGGGGCGGTATGACAGAGTGATTTACATGCCCTGCACGGCTGAGAACGGATTTGCGGCGGAGCTTCCGGATGAGGTTCCGGACATCATCTACCTTTGCTTCCCGAACAACCCGACGGGCTGCGCCATTTCCCTGGAACAGCTTCAGAGATTTGTTGATTACGCGCTGAAGAACGGATCGGTCATTATCTACGACGCCGCATATGAAGCGTATATCTCCGAGGAGGGAATCCCCCACTCGATCTATGAGGCGGAAGGCGCGACAAAATGCGCGATCGAAATCCGCAGCTTCTCAAAGAACGCCGGATTTACCGGACTTCGTCTCGGTTATACGGTTGTTCCCAAAGAACTGAAGTGCGGCGATGTTTCTCTCAACAGCATGTGGGCCAGAAGACACGGCACAAAATACAACGGAGCGCCGTACATCGTCCAGAAAGCCGGCGAAGCCTGCTACAGCCCCGAGGGAAAACAGTCCATCCGGGAGCTGGTCGGCTATTATATGAAAAATGCGTCCGCGATTCTCGAAGGTCTCCGCGATATGGGCTATACAGCCTACGGCGGCGTCAATTCGCCCTATGTCTGGCTTAAGACGCCCGGTGGAATGAGCTCCTGGGACTTCTTTGATTATCTTCTCGAAAATGCGAATGTCGTCGGTACGCCCGGCTCCGGCTTCGGTGCTGCGGGCGAGGGATATTTCCGGCTGACCGCTTTCGGAACACACGAGAATTCACTGGCAGCACTGGAAAGAATCAGAAAACTGTAAAATAAGAATCTGCATAAGCGGGGGTATTTGAAATGAGCAGTGCACTTTTATTTCTCGCAGACGGTTTTGAAGAGGTCGAAGCCCTGACCGTCGTCGATCTGCTGAGACGTGCGAGAATTGATATTTATACGGTATCCATCACCGATTCACTTCAGGTTACGGGCAGAAGCCGGATCACCGTGACTGCGGATAAGATGTGGGATGAGATCAATCCCGAGCTGGCGGACATACTGATTCTTCCGGGCGGTATGCCGGGAACGACCTACCTCGGAAAGCACGAAGGGCTCAGAAAGCAACTGCTGAAAGCCGCTTCAGACGGAAGAATGCTGGCTGCGATCTGTGCAGCCCCCTCCGTATTCGGTGAGCTCGGTCTTCTTGAAGGTAAAAATGCCTGCTGTTATCCGGGAATGGAAACATCGCTTAAAGGCGCTGAAGTTGTTTTCGACAAGAAGACGGTGAAGGACGGAAAAATCATCACCAGCCGCGGCGCGGGCACAGCCATTTCCTTTGCGCTCCGGATTATTCATGCTCTCGAGGGAGAAGACGTTTCAGACGAGATCAAAAAGAGCATTGTGTACATGGATTGAGATGTGTTATACTTTGGAATGCTGTGTAAACAGAACATAATGATTATTACAGGCGGGGCGAAAGGATCCGGGCCTGAAATTGGGAGGAAGCATGAGCGCACAGGTAGAGAGATTAGAGCATAATATGGTAAAGCTTACGATCGAGATCGCAGCTGAAGAATTCGGCAAGGCAATCACGAGAGCTTACAACAAGAACAAGAAGAGCATCCAGGTTCCGGGATTCAGAAAAGGCCATGTTCCCCAGAAGCTTGTAGAGAAGGTTTACGGAGCGGGCGTCTTCTTCGAGGATGCAGCGAACGACCTGATCAACAGGACTTACGCGGAAGAGGCGGAATCGACAGGACTTGAGATCATGTCCAGACCGGAATTCGACATCGAACAGATCGAAAACGGCAAGAGCTTTATCTATACCGCTACAGCGGCTGTCCGTCCGGAAGTTAAGCTCGGTGAATATAAGGGCATCGAAGTCAAGAAGCAGACGGTCGAAGTGACGGAAAGCGAAGTTGAGGACGAGCTCAGGAAAGAGCAGGAGAAGAATTCCCGCCTGGTTGACGTTGAAGACCGCGCGGTTGAGAAGGGCGACACGGTCACTCTCGATTACTCCGGTTCTGTGGACGGTGAGAAGTTCGACGGCGGCACGGCTGAAGGCCAGACGCTTGTGATCGGATCGAATTCTTTCATTCCGGGATTTGAAGATCAGCTGATCGGCGTTCTGCCGGGCGAGGACTGCAATGTCTACGTTAAGTTCCCGGAAGAATATCACGCGACGGATCTTGCGGGACGCGATGCTGTCTTCGCATGCAAGGTACATAAGATTCAGAAGAAGGAACTTCCTGAGCTCAATGATGAATTCGCACAGGACGTTTCCGAGTTTGATACGCTTGACGAATACAAGGAAGATATCCGCAGCCGTCTCCTTGACACAAAGAGCAGACAGGCCAGAACAGCGCTTGAGAACGAAGCTGTTGATAAGCTGATCGAAGCGTCTGAGATGGATATTCCGGACGCCATGGTTTCCAGCCAGGCGGCTCAGATGTATCAGGAGTTCGTACAGAGACTGTCGAGCCAGGGAATCCCGGCCGAGATGTATCTGAAGTATCAGAACAGCACGCCGGAGAAGATGCTTGAGGATATGAAGCCGCAGGCTGACAAGCAGATCCGTACACGCCTCGTCCTTGAAGAGGTCGTGAAGGATGCCGGCATCGAAATCGGCGACGACAAGATCGAAGAGGAAATCGGAAAGATTGCTTCAGCGTATCAGATTGAAGCGGACAAGCTGAAGGAAGTTATGTCCGACGCTGAGAAAGAGCAGATCAGAAAGGATCTTGCGGTTCAGGAAGCAGTATCGCTGATCGCGGACAGTGCGAAGGAGGTCTGATTTTGATTAGCAGTGCACTAGTTCCCTATGTCATCGAACAGACTGCCATGGGGGAGAGAAGCTATGATATCTATTCCAGGCTTCTCAAGGAGAGGATCATTTTTCTCGGAGAAGAAGTGAACGACGTTACGGCAAGCATCGTCGTCGCACAGCTTCTGTTCCTTGAATCAGAGGATCCGTCCAAGGATATTAATCTTTACATAAACAGTCCGGGCGGTTCGGTTTCAGCCGGCTTCGCCATTTACGACACCATGCAGTATATCAAATGCGACGTCTCCACGATCTGCATCGGCATGGCGGCGAGTATGGGCGCTTTCCTTCTTGCCGGAGGGGCAAAGGGAAAGAGGCAGGCACTCCCGAACGCTGAGATTATGATTCATCAGCCGTCCGGCGGAACTTCCGGAAAGGCTTCGGATATGCTGATTGATGCTGATCACATTCTGAAAACCAGGAAGAAGCTCAACGAGATCCTTGCCGCAAACTGCGGACAGCCGATTGAAGTGATCGAGAGAGATACTGACAGGGATCACTGGCTGACATCGGATGAAGCTGTTCAGTACGGTCTGATTGACAGTGTCGTCAAAAACAGATAATGAATGAGATGGCAGGACTCCTGGGCTTACAGGGGTCCTGTTGCTTAAAGAAGACGATTTGTTGTGCTTCGCGGCCGGATATAAGGTCCGGGCTTACGCGGAAAGGAGAACATGGCAAGAGGAATATCGAATAAGATCAGATGCAGCTTTTGCGGAAAAAGCGCTGATCAGGTCAGAAAACTGTTTGCCGGACAGAACGGGAATTATATCTGCGATGAGTGCGTCGGTATCTGTTCGGGTATGCTGGCGGAGGAATTCGGAGATGCGCCCTTATTTGACACCGGCGATATCAACCTGAAAGCGCCGAAGGATATCAAGGCGTTTCTGGATGAATACGTCATCGGCCAGGAGGACGCAAAACGGGTTCTTGCGGTTTCGGTCTATAATCATTACAAGAGGCTGATGGCGCCTGTGGATTCTGACGTTGAACTTCAGAAGTCCAATATCATGGTTCTCGGTCCTTCCGGATCGGGGAAAACCCTGCTTGCGCAGACACTTGCCAGAATGCTGAACGTACCGTTCGCGATTGCCGACGCCACGACGCTTACGGAAGCAGGCTACGTGGGCGAGGATGTGGAAAATATCCTGCTCAAGCTGATTCAGGCGGCGGATTTTGATATTGAGAGAGCAGAAAGAGGAATTATCTATATCGACGAAATCGATAAGATCGGACGCAAATCCGAAAACGCGTCCATAACAAGAGACGTATCCGGCGAAGGCGTTCAGCAGGCTCTGCTTAAAATTATCGAGGGGACGATCGCTTCAGTGCCTCCCCAGGGAGGAAGAAAGCATCCCCAGCAGGAAATGCTCCATATTGACACGACCAATATCCTGTTTATCTGCGGCGGGGCGTTCGTCGGGATGGATAAGATCATCAGTACGAGAATCGATACAAAGTCCATCGGCTTCGGAGCTGAGATCCGGAAGACAGAGGCGGAGCGCGAGGAGAGCAGAATCCTTAAGCAGGTTATGCCGGAGGACTTTGTGAAATTCGGACTGATTCCGGAGCTCATCGGCCGTATCCCTGTGATCGTATCTCTCGACGCCCTCGACGAAGAGGCGCTGGTCCGCATTTTAAAGGAGCCGAGAAACTCTCTCGTCAAGCAGTACACCAAGCTGTTTGAGATGGACGGGGTCAAACTCACGATTGAGGAGGATGCCCTCGTTGAGATCGCAAGGGAATCCCTGAAGAGAAAAACAGGGGCGAGAGGACTTCGGGCTATCATGGAACAGACCGTCATGGACGCCATGTACGAAGTGCCGTCGGATGAAAGTGTGACGGAATGCATTATCCGCAGTGAAAATGTGGGCGGAGCCTGCAAACCGGAACTGGTGCGCATGGATAAGTCCGCTCCCGCAAAAAACGCGCGGAAGACGTCAAAAAATACGGAAAGTGAAACCGCATGAACAAGATCAGAAGCGCGGAGCTCGAAAAAGTATGCGGGATTACGAGCCGTCTGCCGGAGAACTCCCGGTATGAGGTTGCCTTTGCCGGAAAGTCGAATGTGGGAAAGAGCTCGCTGATCAATGCGCTGCTTCTCCGGAAATCGCTCGCAAGAACATCTTCCCAGCCGGGAAAGACGCAGACGATCAATTATTACCGGATCAATGAAAATGAGGAGCGGGAGGATTTCGCGCCGGACTGCTATCTCGTTGATCTGCCGGGATACGGCTACGCGAACGCTTCCGTATCCGTAAAGGCTGCCTGGGGTAAAATGATCGAGCGGTATCTTCATGAATCGAAAATGCTGCGGGCGGTATTTCTTCTTCTTGATATCCGCCACGAACCTTCGGCGAACGACAGACAGATGTATGACTGGATTGTGAGCAGCGGAATGCGTCCGGTTATCGTGGCAACCAAAAAGGACAAGCTTAAGAAGAGCCAGATTGACAGAAACCTGAAATCGATCAGGACAGCTCTCG
>CADBRO010000029.1 GCA_902797075.1 uncultured Lachnospiraceae bacterium | reverse complement strand
ACTTAAGTATATCACTCTCTCCGACCGACGGGAGCCGAAGTCCTGCTCCAAGCTCCTCTGTCCTCTTCGCGACAGCGTCCTGCTCGGGCGTCTGCGGAAACAGAACAAGAGGAACGCCGAAATACAGCCCCTCAGAAGCGGAATTCATACCGCAGTGCGTAATAAAGGCGTCTGCAATCGAAAGCACTGCCATCTGGTCGACGCTTTCATGAAGTTCAATGTTTTGGGGCACGTCATCAAAATGATCAGTGTTGGCACCCATCGATATAATGACCTGATACTTGGTGTTTCCGAAAGCATGAATGCAGTTGCGGTAAAACTCCCTGTTCTGATTCACGGTCCCCATCGATATATAAACCGTCTTTTCAGCCTTCTTTATGTATTTCTCCGTAACGGGCCTTATGGAAGGACCGATAAAATGATACCTGTCGGAAAACGTCTCAGAACACGGCTGGAAATACTTCGAGGTATATACGATCGTATTTGTATCATTATCGTTCTGCACGATATCCAGCAGTCCTTTCACGGGATAGCCTTTCTCCTGAAGGCGCCTGATCTGCTTATTGACCTTTGGCATGGAGAACAGCATTTTCAGTATTTCTCCCGCCCCGTGCTTCATATATTTCGATGAATACCGGTTAAACGCGAAGGTCGTGGTCGACGAGATGTACGGAATCCCGTGTTTTAACGCCGCCAGTTTCCCCCAGTACGCGACCGAATCTGACACGATAACGTCCGGACGGAGCTCCTCAATTTTCTCCGTCACCATTTTATCCAGCGCCAGCGTAGACGAAACCAGAAGCTCCACCGCGAATGCCTGATCCTTGCCGACACGGTCCGCGTTCTCCTTATCTTCCATCTCGAAGTCATACCCGTCGCACGGAATAAAGACGGCACCGGCATCCTCAATCTTTTCCCGGAACATCTCGAATGAGAAATAACAGATCTCATGCCCGGCCTCTGTCAGGGCTTTCACAAGTCCCAGCGTCGGATTGGTATGACCATGGGCGGGAATACAAAACCATGCGATCTTCATGATGATTTGTCCTCCCCCCTGTCAAATGCTGCGGCAAAGAGCTCCGAAAACGCCCCCTTTGGGGGAATTGCGATTCCGCGCTTCTCGTCGCCAAGCAAAAGAATCGTATCTCCGGGTTTTATATCGAATAAGTCACGAGCCTGTTTCGGAATAACAATCTGGCCTTTTTCCCCGACCGTTGCTGTCCAGGCGTATTTCCCCTTTGGTGCTTTCATATGCCTGGCCTCCTTTAAGTATAATTTGTATAACTAATCATCCTTATAATACCTCCGCATGTCAATGTCAAAACAAAAATGAGGAGGAAACTCCTCTGGCAGAGAAATCTCCTCCTCGTTTGCTGAGGCTTCGCCTCTCATTTTTGCTTACTCTTATGCCGCATCTTCCACCGACATCACTTCTTCGGCAGACATCGCTTCAACAGACGGCATATATTCTTCACCTTCCCCGGCAAAAACAGCCTCTGTGATCGGATAGCCGCTGTCGGCATCAGCCGAATGGGTGAACAGAACGATGTCCTCCGTTTCATCGACTATCAGCAGCTGGTTATTTTCATCCATCCTGTAGGTATTCTCAATCATACAGGTAAGCGCTTTGATCGGATCGTTTTCATGTTTGATCCTCCTTGTTGTCCTCAAGCTGCTTTTCCTGACTGCCCGTGAAATACAGGCACATCATCGTTGTATCATCGAACCTGGACGTATCTCCCATAAATGCGTCGACCGCATCGCTGACCCTTTGCAGCAGCTCCTGCGGCTTCGCATCGGGGCAGGAATTCAAAGCATCAAGCATCGCGGGGATTCCGAACTGTTCCTTTGCCGCATTTCCGGCTTCAGGAACGCCGTCCGTATAGACAAACAGTCTGTCACCCGGATTCATTGTAAATGTATGCTGCCGGAACGTGAGATTCTCAATCATTCCGATCACAGGATCATGTTTATAGATGACCAGCTCGAATTTGCCTCCCTTCCGGCAAAGGGCCGGGTGCTCGTGACCGGCGTTTGCAGCGATCCCTTCTCCGGTCCGCAGATCAATCACGGCCATCCAGACCGTCACAAACCATCCGCTGTCGTGATCTTCGTTCAGCTGTTCGTTCACATGGTAAAGAATTTCAGCCGGTTCCTCTCCTGTCATCGCCCTGCTGCGGATCAGAGCCTTTGTCTGCGCCATAAAGAGCGCTGCGGGGACACCCTTATCCGATACATCTGCAATGACGAGTGCCAGGTGATGTTCGTCCACAGGGAAGAAGTCGTAAAAATCTCCGCCGACTTCCCTGGCCGGCGTCATGCTGGCACAGAGATTAAATTCCGGATGCTCCGGAAACATGGGCTCGGCTTCGGGCAGCATGTGCGCCTGGATTCTGGCAGCTGTCTCCAGCTCATACTCGATCCGCTCTCTCGCTGCCGCAGCCGTCTCGATCTGTTTGGTGTAATCGTCAATCTCATGGGCAAGATCGACCATATCCTCCGTCAGCTGGCCGATCTCATTTTCCTTGATTGCGAATGCGTTCTTTCCCGACAGAAGCCTCTCCATGTCAGCTTCCATCGCCCTGCTGTCCTTCGACGCAGTATAGGACCGTATTGCGCGCAGGACCTCTTTCAGCGGACGAAGCATAAACAGGAAGATTACGCGCATAACCAGACTGATGAGGAGAATCTGATAGAGCATTGACGTCATTGACTGCAGAAGCGTCGTAATGCGGATTCTCTCCAGCATATGGCCCTGATAGTAGGTAGCTCCGATGAGTACAGCCTTCTCGCCCAGCAGCTCAAGGACGTAATAGAAATCCAGATACTTCCCTGAATTTATCATCTTCTCGCCGACAATCTCCGCCGCAGTTCCGTCTTCCGAAGCCTGAGCTGCCTCGACGGCTTCCCGCATCGCCTCTTTGGTTCCTTCGCGGAGGTCGTCTACCTTAACTCCCAGCGTATAGACCTGTTCATACTCTGTTCCCCGGACAGCTCCCGGATCAGCGCCGCTCATCAGAAAAAGCTGCGTTCCGAAAGGATTCTCCCCCTCGTCCGTGTCCGTCATCACACAGAACAGATAGGCGCACCCGAAGTTCTGCTTAATCGCGTCAATCCGGGTAATCATCCAGGAATAGACCAGCTCCGCGTAGAGCTTCTGATCCTCCGGACTCATTGCCGCCAGCTGTTCTTCATCGCAGTACCTGATCGAAAGATCGGGATTCCGCGCCATCAGGAGATCATATTTCTCCTTCGTTTCGGTATTTCCGGCGTAGTCGGCGTCATACTCCACGTCCATATCCGCCGCATGTTCCGCCCAGTACGAAAGCAGCCACCGGTATGTCGGATACTCCCTGAACGAAGCTGCCAGCTCCCCGATCGCGTCAGTAACTCTCGTTTTGGTCTGGGACTGCACCGACCGCTTTGCGAGCTGATACTGCGTAACATAAGTAAATACACCGAGAATGACAATCCCGGCGAAAACCAGCATATACGTCTGAGCAATTATACCGCGTCTCTTCGGACGCTTCCCGAATAAAGGCATTTCGGCTGATTCTCTTTACTTTCTTCTGCTTTTTAAAGCGCAGACTGTCTTATTTAAATGCTTTTTTCCAAAAGATCAATTACCAAGAAGCTCTTCAAAGGCATTTACGTTCGATCCGATATCTCCGTGAAACACGGTGCTTCCCGCCACCAGCACATTTGCGCCTGCCTGAAGGACCAGCTTTGCTGTCTCTGTATTGATTCCTCCGTCGACCTGAATATCAGTTTCCAGCCCCAGCGCATCAGCCCGCTCTCTGATCGCGCGGATCTTCGGAAGCATGTCATCCCGGAAGGCCTGGCCGCCGAATCCCGGCTCAACGGTCATCACCAGCACCATATCCGTCTTTTCGAGATAAGGATACACAGCGTCCGCAGGGGTTCCGGGTTTTACGGATATTCCGACGCGCTTTCCGCAGGCGCGGATCAAATCAATCACGGCCGACGGGTCAGGGGCCGCTTCCAGATGAAAGGTAATGCTGTCGGCGCCGGCGTCAGAAAACACGCGGATATAGCGGATGGGATCTTCGATCATCAGATGCACGTCAAAGAACAGGCTGCTGTGCTTCCGCATCGTTT
>CADBRO010000028.1 GCA_902797075.1 uncultured Lachnospiraceae bacterium | reverse complement strand
TGGGAGAGATGATGGTTCTGATCTCGGGCGGCGTCGACTGCTCATTCCCCGCGATCGCTTCACTGTCCATGTATTTTGTCTGTACAAAGCTGGACGGAGTTTTCGGCAATCCGATTCCCTATTTCATCATCGCCATGGCGCTCGGACTTGGCATGGGTGCGCTCAACGGATTTATCGTTGCAAAGTACCGCTTCCCGGCGATGATCGTTACCCTTGGCGCTTCCTCGCTCTGGATCGGTGTCATGCAGGGTATTCTCGGTTCATCCGAATATCCGCTTACTTCCGCGCTTTACAAGCTTGGTCAGGCAAAGATCTTAACCGGAACCAATGCTGAGACCGGATTCAGCTCAAACCTTCCGGTGCACTTCGCTTTCGCTGTAATTCTTGTCCTGATCGGCTGGTTTATTTTGAACAAGACCATGCTCGGCCGCGGAATCTACGCGATCGGCGGCGATGAAACAGCTGCGGCAAGAGCCGGCTTCAACGTATTCGGAACACGCATGTTCATTTTCTGCTTCTCAGGAGCCATGGCCGGATTCATTGGCGTCTGCCGCGCTTCCATGATGATGACCGTCAACCCGAACAACATGATCGGAATGGAGATGGATGTCATCGCGGCCTGCGTTCTCGGAGGCGTCTCCCTTGTCGGAGGCAAGGGCTCCGTGGCCGGCGCCGTGCTCGGTACAGCGCTCATGACTTTGGTTTCAAACAGCCTGATCCTGCTCGGAATCCCGACAGTATGGTCCCGCGTATTCACAGGCCTGATCATTATCATCGGTACCGGCATATCCGCTGTCCAGGAAAAGAAACGTCAGAACACGCTGCATGTTGCAGTATCAGAAGATTAAGGGAGGTGCTGTGATGAGTAACGGGACTACTTCAAAAAAATCTTTTTCATCAATTCTTGACAACAGCTCTGCCCGCATGGTTCTGCTCTTTGTTGCGGTATTCGTTATATGCTCGCTGCTTCAGGGTAAAAAGTTCCTGGCTCCGGACAACTTCCTGGCGATGTTCAGACAGTTTCCGGAATACGGTCTTCTGGCAATCGGAATCGGAATGGCGCTGATCATCGGCGGTATCGACCTGAGCGCGGTTTATCTTGCCAACCTGTCTTCGATTGTCGCCGGACTCTTTGTCCATCGTTTCTATCAGGGAACCGGTGAAGGCGGAACGGGCATCGTTCTTCTCAGCTTCCTGGTCGCGCTTGTGATCGGCGCTATCGGAGGAATTCTCAACGGTGTTCTGATCTCAGGATTCGGGATTCCCGCGATGCTGGCAACACTCGGAACGCAGTCTCTGTTCTGGGGACTCGGCGTCGTGCTGACGGGCGGATCTACACTGAGCGGCTTCCCGAAGGTTCTGGGAACCATGATCAATAAGAAATTCGGCCTCTTCCCGATCACGATCGTCATCTTTGCGGTCGCTGCGGTGATCACAGGTATTATTGTCCAGAAGACAAAGCTCGGACGCGAGATGAAGATGTACGGAACCAACAGCCGCGCAACGGTTTATTCAGGCCTCAACAACTTCAAGATCGTCGTCAGCACACATATGATCAGCGGAATGCTCGCAGCACTGTCCGGAATCATCATGTGGGGAAGATACAGTTCGGCAAAAGCTGATACCGGTTCAACTTACACGATGCAGGCGATCCTGATCGCGGTTCTCGGCGGCGTAAGCCCGCTTGGCGGAAGCGGCTCGGTTACGGGAATTGTACTCGCGGTCCTGATTATCCAGATGCTGTCTTCTCTCCTCAATATGTTTACATTTATTCCCTCAGCTTGCAGACAGATCGTCTGGGGCGGACTGCTCCTTGTTGTCATGATCCTTAACTATTATCTGGATGCGAGAAAGAAGAACAGACACTGATCGGAGACAGCCGTTATGAGACTATATGACGTCAGAGATCCGGAGTTTGCGGCCTACGGGAGAATCGTTACGGGATACGATTTTACGGGGATAATCGGTATTTTGAAAGAAATGCCGATCCCCGAACAGGTTGAGTATGTTGCAAGTCTCCCGGAACTGGAAGCTCTTCCTGTATTCAGGGAATTTGAAAATCATTTTTACGGACAGCTCGGAGCAGAGCTGGGATACTGCATGGGGCATAATGACCGACTAAACGGCCTGGAGTATCACCGCGGTTCAGAGGTGAATATCGCGGTTACCGACTACATCGTGATGATCGGAAAGCTGCAGGATCTGGAACCGGGCATGCTGTATAACACGGAAAAAATGGAAGCCTTCTACGTAACCGCCGGAATGGCTGTCGAATTCTACGCGACGACGCTTCACTACTGCGCCTGTCATGTAAATGAAGAAGGGTACGCGCATGCAACCTTCCTTCCGAAGGGTACGAATACGGCGCTTGAAACCGGATTTTGTGCGGTTACCGAGGAAGATGCATATCTTTATGCGAAAAACAAATGGCTGATCGCCCATCCGGAGGGCGGGCTCGGGAAAGATGTTCCGGCCGGGCTCTACGGACCGAACTGGACGACAGCCGATCTCCGGAAATAACGGATACGGGGAGGAATAAGGATGTACAACAAAGTAATAGTAATCGGCAGCCTGAATTACGACGTGTGCCTGAAGCTCGCGAGACTGCCGGAAGAGGGCGAGACTAATTTTGCTGACTCCGTTGAATACTGCAGCGGAGGAAAAGGCGCGAATCAGGCAGTACAGGCAGCGAAACTCGGTCTGACTGTCTATATGGCAGGCTGCATCGGTGAAGACGAAAGCGGCGACTTCCTGAAGAGAACCGTAGAAGGTTACGGAGTACGTACGGATTATCTGAAGAGAGTGCCTGGGAACAGCGGTATGTCTGTAGCCCAGTCCCTCTATGACGGCGGCATCCGTGCTTCCGTTGTCAAGGGAGCCAATGACTGCGTCACGAAAGAAGACATTGACGCGCTCGGCGACGTGATTTCCTCGGATACGATTGTGGTATTCCAGCTGGAGATTCCGCTTGAAACCATTATTTACGCTATCGATCTATGCAGAAAAAAAGGCGCATATATCATTCTCAACGGCGCGCCGGCGGCTGCGCTTCCTGAAGAAACTCTCAGAAAACTTGACTTGTTTATCGTAAATGAAGTGGAAGCGTCTTTCTATGGAAACACTGAGATTGATTCCGAGGAGAAAGCAGAAACCGAGATCCGGAGGATGACGGAACGGCTCGGCGCGACCTGCATTTTTACACTCGGAAAAGCGGGATCGGTGGTGTGCAGCGAAGGCAGGACGGAGATGATCCCATCGAAGAAAGTTCAGGCGGTGGAATCCACCGGAGCAGGCGATTCCTTCATCGGAGGCTTGTGCTACGGGCTTGTGAACGGCAAGGACATCTTTGAGTCCTCAAGATTCGCTACCTGCTGCAGCGCAAAAACAGTCTGCAAGACCGGCGGCCAGCCCGCAATGCCGACGCTCGATGAAGTAATGGAGATTTACAAAGGGAGATAAGATGAACTACGCCGGAAGATTTAACTCATTTGTATTTAAGGGACAGACTGTCTATGATGCCATCGATGCCTATAAAGCAGCGGATGGAATCACGCATCTGGAATTCAATTATCCGGAGCATATCGCCGGACTTGACTTAGAAGAGCTTAAGGAGCACATCAAACCGCTGAAGGTGAACGGACTGGCGGTGCGCTGGCGCAAAAACTGGCTGACGGGAAATTTCTCCAATCCGGATGAACCGACAAGAAGAAGCGCCATTGATCTGGCCAAAGACGGCTGCGATGTATGCCGGGAGCTCGGCGGATCGGTAGTAACGCTGTGGTTCGAGAACGACGGCTTCGAGTACGCGTTTCAGACGGATTATGAGAAATGCTGGAATCTCCTAGTGGAAGGAATCCGGGAAGTGTGCGATTATGCTCCGGATATCAAAATCAGCATCGAGTATAAGCCGTACGAGGAACGCGAGTTCGCGATGGTTGACAGTACTGGAATGACCATGTATCTGATCGACTGTGTGGACCGGAAAAACATCGGATGCACGTTGGATTTCTGTCATATGTTGATGAAACATGACGAGCCGTCTTTCGGACTTGCACTTGCTGCGTCGAGAGGAAAACTGTTCGGACTGCATATGAACGACGGATACGGATACAAGGACAGCGGTATGATCTTCGGATCCGTCAATTTCTCGCTTTGCGCGGAATTTATCTATTTCCTCGAGCGGTACAGCTACGACGGCGTCGTTTTCTTTGATACCTTCCCGATCCGGGAAGAAAGCAGGGCGGAATGCCAGGCGAATATTGACGCGTTCGAACTGATCAAATCCAAGGTGGATCGCGTCGGTGTGGAAGAAATCACTAGAATCGTATCGTATCATGACGGAATTGCAGCGCAGCGTCTGATTCTTGAAATGCTGAAATAAGAAGATCTCGGGCTGCCGGCTGTTCGGCAGCCCGATGTGTATCAGGACATGGAAACTGTTTCAAGAAATGATCCTAAAACAGGAGGGGACCGGATATGAAGGAGATACTGGATGTATTTGCTTACTGCGGCATACGATATGAAGTGCTGACGGTGGGTGAAGGGTGGAAGATCGTTGTCACGGAACATGGCGGTCATATATTCGGGCCGTTTTCGGAAGCCTGTCCGGAGGGTATCTTCTGGATTCCGGAAGCCATAAAGGACAGGGAGTCTTATAAACAGCTGATCGATCATAAAATCTGGAATATCGGCGGAGACAGGGTCTGGATCGCTCCGGAGATCCAGTTTAATATCCGGGAACGGAGCAGGTTCAGAGAGACACTCGATACGCCTAAGACAATTGATCCGGGATCCTACACCATGAGCAGGGACGGTGAGGCTGTCTGCCTCGATATGGAGCTTGATCTGGAAAGCTATAATACGGTAGAAGGAAGCATGCATGCCGTGCTTCACCGCATGATTCATCCCGCCGGGAATCCTCTCCGCCGTCTTCCGGATAATGAAGATCTGATGAGAGAGATATCTTACTGCGGGTTTGAGGAAGTGATCGGGCTTGATGTCGAAAGCAGTCAGGATGTCCTTGCGGAAAGCTGGGATCTGCTTCAGATCCGCCCGAAGGGGACCCTCTTCATCCCTATGTATGAACCGCTCAGAGGAACAGATCACTATGAACCTGCGGGGGATCATGAGTCTGTCGCTGACAATGGTATCTGCCTCAGGATTACCGGTGATTCACGATATAAAATCGCGTACCGCTCGGCTGTGCTTACAGGACGGTTCGGATATCTTGCTGATTCTGAAACAGATTCATCCGTGCTCATCATCATCTGCTATCCGAATAATCCGTCGGCGGACTATTCAGAGGAACCGCCTCTCATTCCGGGGGATACAGGTTACTCGATCCACGTTTATAATGACGACGGTAAATCCGGCGGATTTGCCGAGATGGAGTGCAATATGCCGACTCTTGGAAAACCGACCGGGATCCGGCACGGTTCGGATCGCCTTACGAAGTGGATATTCACAGGTAAAACTGACGGCCTGAAACGGATTGCAGGGAAACTTTTAGGATGGAAACTCTAATAAAATCTTCTTTTTCGGCTTCCATGATTGCTGTTTTTGTTTTATCATTCTTCGTGTGTTTTGGTATGAAGTGAGTGCCCGAGCCGCCTATGGCCGCCGCGGCTTATAAGCAGGCAGCGCAGCGGATTGCGAATGTCCGCTTTACAACAGCGGGAAGCTCCGGGCGCGATAGACGAAAAAGCCGGATGATGGGAGTGTCTTCAGAATGAATATCAGAGAAGTTGCGAAGCTTGCAGGGGTGTCGGTTGCCACTGTATCCAGAGTTATCAATAACTCTGATAAGGTGAAGCCTCTGACGCGGGAACATGTACAGCAGGTGATGCAGGAATATAATTTTATTCCCAGCGCTACTGCGAGGGATCTGAGTTTTCAGCGGTCGAAGGTCGTGGCGGTAGTTGTTCCCGATCTTAAAAACCCGTTTTTCTACGGATTGATTGAGGGAATCACGAAAGTTGCTGAAAAAAACGGGTATCAGGTTCTTATTTTCAACACCAACGAGAATCCTGACAAGGAATACAGCGCTTTGACCGCGATTCGGGAACGCAACGTAGCCGGAATACTGATTACAGCCGCCGGAGTTAAGGACGAAAAAACCGGACGAATTTTGACGGAATACCAGTCTGAAGGCACGCCGGTGGTTTTGATCGACCGGTATATTGAAGGCGGAGATTCTCTTGATATTGTTGTCGCGGACAATGAATCCGGTTCCTACAAGGCTGTCTGCGAACTGGTCCGGCAGGGGCATGAACGCATCGCGATTATTGCAGGTGAAAAGGATTACAGCCCTGTCTATGAGAGAGAACTCGGATATCGGAGAGCACTGCTTGAAAATGGAATCCGCATCCGGCAGATGTATATCGCTTACGGCAATCAGATGGCAGATGAATCCTATAAGTGCATGAAGCGGCTGATGTCACTCAAAAAACCGCCGACCGCCGTATTCTGCGGCAATAACATGATGTCTCTCGGTGCTCTGCGGTACCTGATCGAGAATAACATGAGAGCGGGAGAGGATATTGCGGTTTTTGGATTCGATGATATTACTGTACTGAATCATGTTGGAATTCCGCTGTCGGTGGTGGATCGTTCCGAACGGGAGATGGGGATGAAAGCCATGGAGCAGCTTCTTTACCGGATGAAGCACAGTGGTATCGAAAGAACGAAAATCTCTGTTCCAACCAGGCTTATTTTAAGAGGCACCGAGAAGGTTAAACAATAATATCGGGCATCAAAAGAAGCGCTTCACCGCGACTTGGTGAAGCGCTTTATCAATCTGAAAGTTAGAGGTACGTGTCTAAGAAATCCGCCGTTTCATCCGCAATCAGTTCCGCGTGGGACGCGTGCAGGTAATGCGCCCCGGGGATTTCCACTGCTCTGCCGTATTTTGCTTTTTCGGCAAGTTTATGATGAGCGTCGAGCCAGGAAAAGCCATTTTTAAATTTCAGCTGAGAGGCACTGCCTTTCCCGGTCGCGACGAGGACAAGAATCGGCTGATCCGGCAGGCCGGCCGCTTCCGTAGCAGCCGCATTTTCCCGGAAATGACGATACTCGCCGCAGATGGCTTTGCTGAACAGCTGTCTTCGCGCGAGATACTGCAATACTTCCTGGTCTTTGCCGGAGGCTTCGCCTTTGTCAGGACTTCCATCCCTGCAGCTGAACCGGCGTTGCAGACTGCCGACAGCGCGGGACATTCCCAGACTGTCCAGAAATCGTATTGCCGGCGCCAATTGAAATTCAAGATCTAGGACGACATTCATGATTCCTTCCGCGTCGATCTGCTCCGGAAGAGAGATATCCTCGGCGATTAGAGCGGAAACTTCGTCCGGGTATTTGTGAGCCCATATCCGGATATAAAACCCGGAGACGGAATGTCCGAGCAGGCAGTAGGGAGGATCTATGCTAACAGCAGAAAGAGCGCATCTGATTTCATTGATGATATTTAATGCGCTTCTGGGCTCATTTGTATCATCGGAAAAACCATAGCCGAAGGGCTCGGGGATAATGGCCCGCATTCCCCGACTGGCAAAAAGTTCAGCAAGGGAGTAAAAGTCGAGGCACGGTCCGTCAGTGCCGAGTCCTGGCAGCATGACAACGGTATTTGCTCCGCTGCCGACAGTGCGAACGTGCATTTTTCTGCCATTCACATTCACTATAGCACCGGGTGGAGAATACTTCTTTTCATCCAGACCGCGCAATTTTCGCTCACGGGACTGAGCGGCAAGAACCGCTCCCCCCGCGGATAGCCCGGCAGCGGCGGCCTGAAGGAGTTTGTGTGGAATACGACTTTTGCTCATTACAGTTCCCTCACAGCGGATAGTGGCAGGCATAGCCGGAGGTGCCTTCACCAGTTGTTAAGACAGGTTCTTCTGTTCTGCATTTCTCACATGCATAGGGACATCTCGTATGAAAACGGCATCCGGACGGCGGGTGAATCGGGCTTGGAATTTCGCCTCCGAGCGTTTCCATATCGTCTACTGACTGATGAGGATCCAGCGTAGGAGTAGCAGCCAGCAAAAAATGTGTGTAGGGATGATGCGGATGACTGAAAATCTCCTCAGCACTGCCTATCTCACAGATTTTTCCGAGAAACATAACAAGAACCCGATTGGCCAGATACCGGACTACTGACAGATCGTGAGAGATAAAGAGATAAGTCAGTGCGTAAGAAGACTGGAGGTCATTGAGGAGATTCAGAATCTGCGCCTGAATTGAAACATCAAGCGCTGATACCGGTTCATCGCACACGATGAGCTTCGGACGCAGGGCAAGGGCCCGGGCGATACCAACCCTCTGGCGCTGTCCGCCGGATAGCTCATGCGGATAGCGGTTCAGGAATTCCTGTGGGATACCGGTATTTTCGGCAAGATCCGCCAGAATGGTTTCCTGCTCATTTTTAGGAATCTTGAATGCCCGGAGCGGCTCGGAGATGATGCTTCGGATCGTTTTTCTGGGATCCAGGGAAGAATAGGGATCCTGAAAAACCAGCTGCATCTCTTTTCTTGCCTGACGAAGCGCTTCTCCCTTAAGAGCTGTCAGCTCTTTTCCATCCATAAATACTGAGCCGGACGTTGCCGGAATCAGCCGGAGAAGGAGCCTCCCAAGTGTTGATTTCCCGCACCCGGATTCTCCGACAAGCGCGAGCGTCTCACCTCTCATGATTTCAAATGAGACATCATCCACAGCGTGGAGAAGCCCGCCTCCGGTGCGGAATGATTTTGTAAGGTTTTTTACTTGAACCAGTACGTCTCCAGTCATCTTTCAGGCCTCTTTCTTCGAACAGTGGTGGCATCGCACAAAGTGTCCGGGTTCTGTTTCCTGATAAGGAGGATCTGTCCTGCAAAGACCGGTTGCCAGAGGACATCTATCGGCGAACCTGCAGCCTTCCGGAACCGCATTAAGAGGCGGAACCGTTCCCTTGATATTCGTCAGCCTTTCGCTCCTGTCGAGTCTCGGAAGAGACGCAAGCAAGCCCTGCGTATAGGGATGCTGCGGGTTTTCGAAGAGTGCGGTTTTCACGCAGCTTTCTACGATCTGGCCCATGTACATAACGTTCACCGTATCGCAGATTCTTGCGACGACGCCGAGATTGTGC
This sequence comes from uncultured Lachnospiraceae bacterium, assembly GCA_902797075.1. Classification (GTDB taxonomy): domain Bacteria; phylum Bacillota; class Clostridia; order Lachnospirales; family Lachnospiraceae; genus Chordicoccus. The sequence goes on along the minus strand of CADBRO010000028.1, from coordinate 5,990 downwards.
GTGATCAGAAGAACCGAGGTATTGAACGACCGCCGAAGCGATTCCATCAGCTTCAGAATCTGCGCTTCGATAGTCACGTCTAGAGCTGTCGTCGGTTCATCCGCAATCAGCAGCTCCGGTTTGCAGATCATGGCCATCGCGATCATAACGCGCTGCCTGAGCCCGCCGGATAATTCAAAAGGATAGGCGCGGTAACGACGTTCCGCTTCAGGTATTCCGACTTCACGCATGATTTCCAGAACATGTTCTTTTCGCTGTTCTTTGGGAATATCGGTATGGAGAAGCAGAACCTCCTCGATCTGTTTCCCGACGCGGACTACAGGGTTAAGGCTGGTCATCGGCTCCTGAAAAATCATGGAAATGCGGCTGCCGTTGATGCTTCGCATCTGTTTCGGCGTAAAGGCGGAGATATCCGTGCCGTCAAGGAATATATGTCCTCCGCTGATGCTGCCGCCGTAAGGAAGGAGTCCCATGACAGAGCGCGCCGTCATGCTTTTTCCGCATCCGGACTCACCCACAAGGCCGACGATGCAGCCCTGCGGGATTTCCATGCTCACACAAGAGACGGGCATAAGATCCCCGTCTCTTGTCTTAAGTGTAACACTCAGATTATCAACGACAAGTCCGTTTTCTGTCATGATATCATTATAGACTCCTGCTGATTTATTCGGCAGCAGGCTTAACCTGCCACAGATACGGATACATTGATGCTGCCCATTTCGCGTCGACTCCGGTGATGCCGGCGTTATAGATGACGTAGGTTTCAAGGTCATAGAGTCCGACCATAAAGGACAGATCTGCAAACTTTTTATAGGCTTCCAGCGTGATCGGTGCACGTTCTGATGGATCGGCATAGTTTACGAGATCCGCTACCGCCGCGTCAACTTCTGGATCCGTGGGAACGATTCCGATGGAACCAAAGTATCCGTCGCTCGTGAAGTTCTGCATCAGTTCTTCAAGGCAGCCGTAAGATCCGCCCAGCGGATTTACCGTAATACCCACGGTACCGCCGAACCATTCCGCCATCCAGGTGTTGTCGTCCACGATGTTGATCTGTGTCTTGATGCCGATGGCTTCAAGATCATACTGAATCGACGTTGCGATCGGACTGACATCTGTCTTTACGTTGATTTCAAGAGTGGAACCGTCATAATTTGACTGTGCCAGATATTCTTTGGCTTTTGCAGGATCATATTCCGCGACTTTAGCCTGTCCCGCGTAATCACCCATTACGGCTGTGGCAAACAGATCCTGTGTCGGAACGACGTCCGTGAGGTCCATATAAATGGCTGCATTCTCGCGGTTGATGGCATAGCAGATGGCTTTTCTCAGATTGATGTCGCTGTTATAAGGCTCTCCGGAAATCAGAACTGTCATGCAGGTCCAGCCGGTCGTCTTATCCGTTGCGAGGTTAGCGTCATTCTGAGCCAGAACATAGTCACTTCCGGTCGGCTGAGTATAGAGGTCGATCTCATTGTTCTCAAGCGCGATCAGAGCGGTGCTGCTGTCGAGGAAGCTCCGGACTTCTAGCTTATCAAATCCGGGCTTTCCGAGGAAGTAATCCTCGTTCGCGTTAAGATAAGCGTAGCCGGTTGACTCGTCGACATGATCAAGGACATAAGCGCCTGTTCCGACCGGATTCATGGCGAAACCTTCCGGATCTGCCTCATAGGCCGTTGGAGAGACAATAAATAGATAAGAACAAAGATAATCGACCAAAGAGGCATAGGGCGTCGCTTTTGTCATCACGACGGTATAGTCATCGACTTTTTCGATAGAAGAAGCGTAGGTGGTAAGGATTGGTCCGTACTCGCCATTCAGGTGATAATCATAATTTTTAAGAACAGCGTCAGCGTCAAAGTCCGTTCCGTCAGAGAACTTGACGCCTTCCCTTAAGTGGAATGTTACCTTATCGCCCTCATCCTCCCAGCTTTCGGCAAGACAGGGTTCCGGCTCACCGTCTGCGTCGTATTTGACAAGCGTATCGAATACAGAAGTCATCACCATGGTGTCGTAATCCGCGGTGCCGTTCGGATCGTAGGAGCTGACAGTCGCGTAGGCCGGAACAATCAGTGTATCCTTAGCTGTATCTCCGGCAAGAACCGGGTATACGCCAAGAGAAGCAGTCATTGCCGCTGTAAGCAGCAGAGATACCATTCCTTTCTTAGTCATGGTTATCCTCCTTTACAAGTTTAAACATAATGTAATCTATACAGACGCATGAAAATGCGTTTCTGCCGTATTTAACGTCTTCTCTTCGGGTCAATAGCATCTGCCAGTCCGTCCCCGACGAGATTGAAGCACAGAGCGGTAATCATGATTGCCGCACCGGCACAGACAGCGACATGGGGATAAGTACGGAAGTACTTCATTGCTTCCGAGAGCATGCTTCCCCATTCCGGTGTGGGCGGCTGAATCCCCATTCCGAGATAGCTGAGCCCCGCAGCTGACATGATAATTCCCGCGATATTCATCATACAGTTCACGATCACCGGCCCAATCGCATTTGGCAGGATATGTCCGAAGATAATGGCGGCGTCTTTCGTGCCGCATGACTTTGCCGCTTCGATAAAATCCTTTGATACGACCGAAAGAACGACGGATCGGACCATCCGCGTGAAACCTGGAACACTGGCGACAGTGATAGCGATGGTAAGCGTCCGAAGTCCGGGACCGCCAACGGCAACGATCGTGAGCGCCAGAAGGAGGAAGGGAATGCACATCACGGTATCGGTTATCCGCATGATGATATTATCGATGATCCCGCCGTAATATGCTGCCGTCGCTCCGAGAACGCACCCGACCGCAAGTGAGATCGCTGTGCACGCGATTCCGAAAAACAGGGAATATCTGGCTCCGTGGATGATGCGCCCGAAAAGATCCCTGCCGAAATTGTCTGTACCAAACCAGTGCTCCGCGCTCGGAGATAGCAGGCGCATCCTTGGATCCTGAGCGAGAACCTTTGTTCTATAATCTACGATTACGTCGGCAAAAAGCGCAGTAATCAAAATCAGGATCAGCACCGCGAGCGCGGCCATCGCGGTTTTGTTCCGCGCGAAATTCCTGCAGATATCGGCAAAATGTCCTTTAGGTATGGATTTGATTTCCTTACGTTTCTTTCTGTTCATTTGGCGCCTCCCACAGTTCTGGCGGTAACCCGGGGATCCAGCAGGGCATAGGTAATATCAACTACAAGCATGACTATCATAAACATGAAAGAGAGAAACACGACAGCAGCCATAAGAACAGGGCCGTCCTTTGTATTGATCGCGTTCAGAATGATGTTTCCGAAGCCCGGAAGGCCGAAGACATTTTCAACGATGACCGATCCGCCGAGCAGTCCTGCAAAATTCATACCTACTTCCGTCACAACCGGCATCATTGCATTACGGAGCTCATGAGCGAAAATAATCCGGATCGGACTGCAGCCCTTTGCTCTTGCAGTCATGACGTAGTCTTCAGGGATCGTATCCAGCATGGTCGAGCGGGTGATTCGGGATATAAAGGCTGCGGAAGGCAGCGCGAGCGAAAGCACCGGCATTACCATGTGTGTCCAGTTGCCGGAACCGCTGGAAGGAAGTATACCGAGCCTTAAGGCGAAAAACAGCATCATGATAATGCCGAGAAAAAATGTCGGGACCGATGCGAAGAACAGCGCCAGCACAGTCATGGCGACATCTGCCGCCGAGTATTTTTTTTCAGCGGAAAGAATGCCCAGCAATATGCCAAGGATAGAGGAAGTCAGTATCGCAAGAAACGCAAGCCGGAACGTAATCGGAAATTTCGGAAGGAGAATGTCAAATACAGGCCGGCCGAACTGATAAGAGACGCCGAAATCCCCCTTAAGCGCATTTATGATATAATGAACATACTGCACGGGGACGGGGTCGTAATATCCGAGCTCTTTGTTTTTTTCGATGACCTGTTCTTCTGATGCGGAGATCCCGAGAATCACTCTTCCCGGGGTATTCGGCATCAGGTGAATAATAAAGAAAATGATGAAGATGATCGCCAGCATAGTCGGGATCATGATAAGAAGGCGCTTTGCGATATATCTGATCATGTGAGTGTTCCTCCGCCGCTTTGCTGCTTTACCGCTTCACACTTATGATGTGACAAATGTCATTATACACGCAATTCTGATTAATAGTCAATCAATGAGGAATAATTTATGCCGACTTCTACTTTTTTCAATCTTCCGGACAACAAGAAGAGCCGGATTGAGGCTGCAGTGATAAAATGTTTTACTTCCATGGCTTATTCCGATGTGAGCATCAGCACAGTCATACGGGAAGCGGACATACCGAGAGGAAGCTTTTATCAGTATTTTTCCGACCTGGACGATATGTATATTCATTTCTACATAAAAATCTATAAGCTGCTCGTGGAACGCATTTACGAGAAAGGTATTCTGAACTTCTGGTATGAAGACCAAAGGAACTGGTCGATTTATTCACTGGAGAAAATCATCAGGAAGAAAGAAGACCTGATTGGAAAGACAAATAATGATTTTATACTGAGTATCTACGGTGCTCCGGAGCGGGTGAGGGATCACATTACGATACAGAACGCCGTTACCTGGAGTGCGGACGTCATAAAAGAGCGCATGCGTGAGGCATTTCCCCATGTGCCGGAAGATCAGCTGGATTTTTACGCCTTCCTTTACAGCATGGGAGATCTGCTGGAGAAAAAATATCTTGACTGGAAAGGGCTTCCTCTGGAAGAAGCCCAGCGTTTTTCAAACCCCTCGTTGAACATGATATTCCGTGATCTGCGGAATCTGGAAGATGAAAACCGGGAACGTTTATCGGAAAGATCTGAGGAAATGCGATGAACAGGAGAATGAAACCAATTTCACCGAAAGATGCTGCAATACAGGATCATTTCTGGACGCAGTATCTTGACCTGACGGCGGATACCGTGGTCCCGTATCAGTGGGAGCTGATCAACGACAACGTACCGGACGCGGAAATAAGCGGCTGCATTCATAACTTCAAAGTTGCGGCGGGGCTTGAGAACGGAGAGTTTATCGGGATGCCGTTCCAGGATTCGGATCTTGCGAAATGGATCGAGGCGGCTGCATTTTCCCTGTTGTGGAAACCGGATGCAGAGATTGAGCGGAAGATCGACGAGGCGGCGGAGTTGATCGCGAAGGCCCAGGATGAGGAAGGGTACTTTGATACGTATTTTCTCATCAATGAGCCGGATAAGAAATGGCTGAACCTGAAGGAAGGACATGAACTCTATGTTTCCGGGCACTTTATCGAGGCCGCGGTAACTTATTACGAGGTCACGGGAAAAGACAATCTTCTTGCCATCGTTAAGAAGAACGCGGAACTGATCGGAAAGGTTTTCGGTACGAAGAGCGGCCAGAAGAGGGGCTATCCGGGGCATCCGGAGGTTGAGCTTGCCCTCGTGAGGCTGTATGAAGCCACCGGAAATGAAGAATATCTCGATCTGGCTTATTACTTTGTGACGGAGCGGGGCAGGGAGCCGTATATCATCGACGAGCTCCACAAACAATACGGGCATGAGATTTTCCGCGGTATATCCGAGCAGAGAAGAGAGTATATGCAGACGCATCTCCCGGTCACAGAGCAGAAAACGGCGGAAGGCCACGCGGTGCGCGCCTTCTATCTCTTTACCGCCATGGCTGATCTCGCTGCCCTTAAAGGGGACGAAAGCCTTCTTAAGGCGTGCGAGGAGCTGTACCGGAATGTCAGCGGCAGGAGAATGTACATTACCGGCGCTGTCGGATCTGCGGGATTCGAGGAGTGTTTTACCTGCGACTATGATCTTCCAAACGACATGGCCTACGCGGAGAGCTGCGCCTCGGTCGCCCTTGCCATGTTCTGCCAGCGGATGCTCCGCATGACGGGAGACGGCAAATACGCGGATACGATGGAGGCGGCGCTCTATAATACCGTTCTTTCGGGTATGAGCCTTACAGGAAAGGAATTCTTTTATGTCAACCCGCTGGAGGTGATTCC
>CADBRO010000027.1 GCA_902797075.1 uncultured Lachnospiraceae bacterium | reverse complement strand
TGGAATTACGGGTGTGCGCAGGGAACGGACAGGGATAAAGAAGCAGAGCATCTATCAATCACTCGCAAGTGGAATTACGGGTGCGCGCAGGGAACGGACAGGGATAAAGAAGCAGAGCATCCCTCAATCACTCGCAAGTAGAATTACGGGTGCGCGAAGAAACGAACGGTCTATATATATTCTAATGCGTTCGGCAGGTGAGGTTTTGTTATCAGATAAGGAGGGATATTACCATGGGTGTTAAGAAGATTCTGAATGAAGATACTTCTCATGTTGTGGAAGAGATGCTGAGCGGCTATCTTTCCGCGTATAGAAAGTATTACAAGAAAATCGGCGAGTATAACGCCTTCCGTTACCGCGGCGCGAGAAAAGACAAGGTCGCTCTCGTGATCGGCGGCGGCAGCGGTCATGAGCCGCTGTTCTCGGGCTACTGCGGAGCGGGACTTGCAGACGCCGTCGCGTGCGGCAATGTATGCGCATCCCCGAATCCGGAGCTGATTGCGGAAGCTGCGAAAGCGGTCGATCAGGGCAAGGGCGTTCTCTTTATCTACGGCAATTACGCCGGCGATAACCTTAACTTCGATATGGCGGAAGAGATCTGCCAGGCGGAAGGCATGCGCACCGCCCATGTAAGAGTGTGGGACGACTGCGCGTCTGCTCCGAAGGAGAGAATTACCGACCGCCGCGGAATCGCGGGCGACGTATTTGTCATCAAGGTCGCCGGTGCAGCCTGCGACGCAGGACTTGATTTCGACGAGGTTCTCCGGATCACCGAGAAAGCCAGAGACAACATCAATACGATCGGCGTCGCCATTTCCCCGGGAACACTGCCCGGAAATGACAAGCCGACCTTCGAGCTTGCGGACGACGAGCTTGAATTCGGCATGGGTCTTCACGGCGAGCCGGGCATCGAGCGCACGAAGATGATGCCGGCCAATAAGATCGTCGACCGTATGTACAGCGAGCTTAAAGCAGAGATGGACCTCAAAGAAGGCGAAGAGATCGCGGTTCTCGTGAACGGCCTCGGTTCCACTCCGCTTCTTGAGCTGAATCTCGTGTATCACGAGCTGGCGAAGCATTTCGCGAAGGACGGACTTAAAGTCTATGACTCCGAAGTCAAGATCTACTGCACCTGCATGGAAATGGGCGGCTTCTCCATCACGATCCTCCGTCTGGACGACGAGCTGAAGAAGTATATCGACGCTTCGTGCTATTCCCCATTCTATGCGAAGGGCGCCGTTGCATCCGACGGAAGTGCAGCAGTGGAGGATATCGAGGAAGAAGAGGCAGAGCCGGAATTTGATGAAAATGACGTCGAAGCGGCGCCGATCAAAAGAAGCAAAGAGGGCGTTCTGACAGAGCTTACCGCTGAGGACGCGAGAAATATGCTGATTTACGTCGCGGACAAGATCATTGCGGCGAAGCCCTATTTGACGGAAGTCGACAGCGCCATCGGCGACGGCGACCACGGAATCGGCATGGCCGGCGGAATGCAGAAGGCAAAGAAGAAGCTTCTCAAGATGGAAGGCGAGACCGACGTCTACAAGCTCTTCGAGACTGCCGGACAGGCGATGCTTATGTCCATGGGCGGCGCTTCGGGAGTAATCTTCGGCGGCCTGTATCTTGCGGGTGCGAAAGGCATGGCTGCGGCGGGCCTGATCGGAGGCGACGAACTCGCGGCGATGGAGCAGAAGAGCCTTGAGGCGATTAAGGAGAGAGGAAAAGCCGAAGTCGGCGACAAGACGATGGTTGACGCTCTTTCTCCGGCAGTCGACGCGATGAAGGCCAACAAAGGAGCGGATCTTCTGACAGTGCTTAAGGCAGCCGAAGAAGGCGCGCGCCAGGGCATGGAAAATACGAAGAAATACGTCGCGAAATTCGGACGCGCCAAATCACTGATGGAACGCGCAATCGGCCATCAGGACGCGGGCGCTACGAGCGTGTACCTGATTTTCCAGGGAATGAGAGAGTTTGTGGAAGATAAAATGCAGTAAGACGGTACAAAGGAGATTTTTATGAACCGGAAGATCAGATGGGGCGTGCTGGGATGCGCGACTATTGCAAGGGTCAGAACTATTCCAGGACTTCTTGGGGCAGACAACGCTGAGCTTTACGCTGTAGCGAGCAGAGGGAAAGAAAAGGCCGATGAGGTGAAGGAAATGTTCGGGGCAAAGGTGTCCTACGGCAGCTATGAGGAGCTGCTTGCGGATCCGGATGTCGAAGCGGTCTATATTCCGCTTCCGAACTCGCTGCACGCGGAATGGGTGTATAAGGCAGCTGAGGCGGGAAAGCACATTCTGTGTGAAAAACCGCTGGGACTCTGTGCCGAAGAGGCGGAAAAGATGTTCTCCTTCTGCGAGGAAAAAGGTGTGCTTCTCATGGAGGCGTTTGCCTACAGGCACGCTCCTCTGGTAAAGAAGGTAAAGAAGCTGCTTGACGACGGAGCGATCGGAAAACTCCTCTATATGGAATCGCATCTTACGGATGTGCTTACGGATATGGGAAACATCCGTATGAAGAAAAACTTAGGCGGCGGGGCATTTTATGACATGGCCTGCTACAATATCAGCGTCATTAGCTACATGACCGGGAAAATGCCCGTCAGCGTAAAAGCGATGGCGCAGATGGATCCCGAAAGAGGCGTGGACGTCGGAAACGTCATGATCATGCAGTATGAGGACGGGACGCTCGCCATGGGTTATTCTTCCCTCAATTCCTACGCGAGAGGGTATTACTGCCTGGTCGGGGACAAGGGAAGAATCGAGGTTCCCTGTAATTTCAACTGCAGAAACCAGGTGAGCTTTACGGTGATCACAGGCGGCCATACCGACAATGTCGAAGTCCTCGACGAGGAAGCAAATACCATCGGTGTGATGTGCCCGAACAACTACATGCTTGAGATCGAGCAGTTCGGAAGATGCATCCTTGAAGGCGAAACGCCGGAGGTCGGGAAGGCGGAAACGCTGAGAAACGCCGCAATTCTTGACATGGCATTCGCGGATCTTTGAAGCACACGGATGATCCGCACGACAGAAATAATTGGAGATTGATATGAAAAAGCTGTATTTTGGATCCAATCTGAAAATGTACAAAAATGTTCACGATACGATGGAATACCTGACAAAGCTTCAGGAGCTCACGGCGGATCTGGACAGAAGCCGGTATGAGATGTTTATCATTCCGTCCTTTACTTCGCTTTACTGCGCGTCCGAAAAGATCGACCAGAACCTGATCAGGCTCGGCGCCCAGAACATGTGCTGGGAGGATCAGGGTCAGTTCACCGGCGAGATCTCCCCGCTCATGCTGAAGGAACTGAACCTCCAGATCATGGAGCTCGGTCATTCGGAGAGACGCCATGTATTCGGAGAGACGGATCAGTGGATGAACCTGAAGGTCAAGGCTGCCCTTTCCCATGGTTTTACCGCGCTTCTCTGCATCGGAGAGACGGATGAGCAGAAGGAGTACGGAATCAGCGACGAAGTGCTCAGAACCCAGCTGAAGATCGGATTCTACGGGGTATCTCCGGAGAATATCGGAAACATCTGGGTTGCCTATGAGCCGGTATGGGCGATCGGCGTCAACGGAAAGCCCGCCACGCCGGAATACGCGCAGGAAAAGCACCACGTGATTCGTGAGTGCCTCGCCGAGATTTTCGGAGAGAAGGGAAGAGAGATTCCTGTGCTTTACGGCGGAAGCGTCAACCCCGGAAATTCGAACCAGCTGATTGTGCTTCCGGATGTGGACGGTCTCTTCGTAGGCCGCGCGGCATGGGACGCTGAAAAGTTTAATGTGTTGATCAGAGACGCGATTGAGACTTATAATAATCAGTGAAAATGCGGACCGCCAGGGATGCGGTCAGGCATGGCAGGACAGTTTTTAGCTCCGGATGAATTTCAGATCCGGAAGAAATTGAAAGAAAGGAATTATCATGAGAAAAATAGCGATTGGCTGCGATCCGAATGCACAGGCTGAAAAAGAAGCGATCATCAAGTATATCGAGGCAAAGGGCTACGGCGAAGTTACGGATTTCGGAAGCGAGGATCCCATTTACGCCAATGTCGCGATCAAGGTTGCGGAAGCTGTCGCGTCAGGCGAATATGAGCGCGGCGTCCTTCTTTGCGGAACAGGACTTGGCGTATCGATCGCGGCAAATAAAGTGAAGGGCGCTTACGCGGCTCTCTGCTCGGACGTTTATTCGGCTCAGCGCGCACGCTTAAGCAATGACGCAAATATTATCTGCATGGGCGCATTTACAACCGGAGCAAAGGTCCGCGAGCTTCTCGTGGATGCGTTCCTGACAAACGAATTCGTACCCGGCTGCTCATCCCAGCCGAAGGTTGACAGATTTGTCCAGTACGACGAGGAAAGAGGCTGAACACATGAGAAACGAAAAGGTAAAGAAGATCATCATGGCGGCGGACCGCTACGGTCTCGCACTGAAGAATGCGATCCGCGAGGATCTCGTGAAGCAGGGGTATGATGTGTACGACGTGAATCCGGACGAGCCGATGCTCTATCAGGATGCGGCGTGTGCGGTTGCGGGCGGCGTCCAGAGCGGAGAATATGACCGCGGCTTCGCGCTCTGCGGAACCGGCATGGGCGTCAGCATTATCTGCAACAAGCACAAGGGAGTTTACGCTGCCCTCGTGGAGAGCGTCTATCAGGCGCGCCGGGCAAGACAGGTCAATAATACCAATGTTCTTTGCATGGGCGGTTTCCTGATCGGAGCCGAGATGGGCAAAGAGATGGCAAATGCGTGGCTTTCCATGGAGCATATGGTCGATATGGATCCCGAGATGGCGAAGATCGTCGGAAAGGAATTCGATGCGCTGGTTGAAACCGAGACGAAGGTCATGGAAAAGAACAGAAGCCTGTAAAATGAATAAAAGATAAGTGCTTCTGCAGCCGGTTCCGTTTGAGGGACCGGCTGTGGCTGTTTATCCGGAAAAAGAAGCGCTTTTCGGATTGCCTTTGACAGCTAAAAGCGATATATCTTACAGTAAAAGTATGGTATAATGTGCGGAGTTCAGAAAACCATCATCTGAAAAGAAGGGAAAACTTATGAATACATATGTAACAGACAGCATTTTTTATATCGGCGCAAATGACCACGATATCGATCTCTTCGAGGGACATTTCGACGTGCCGCTGGGCATGGCCTATAACTCCTATCTGATCTGCGACGAGAAGACCGCGGTCATGGACACGATTGACCAGAGCAAGACGGCGGAATGGCTTCAGAACATCGAGGAAATCATGAAAGGCGCAGCTCCGGACTATCTGATCGTCCAGCACATGGAGCCGGATCACTCGGCGTCCATCGCAGCGTTTGCAGAAAAGTATCCGGAGAGCGTGATCGTCGGCAACGCGAAGACATTTAAAATGATCGGCCAGTTTTTCCCGGAACTGCAGATCAGAAATACGCTTGAAGTGAAAAACGGAGATAAGCTCACTCTCGGGAAGCATGAGCTGGGGTTTGTGTTTGCACCGATGGTTCACTGGCCGGAAGTAATGATGACCTATGAATCTTCCGAAAAAATCCTGTTTTCTGCGGACGGCTTCGGAAAATTCGGAGCCAACGACGTGGAAGATCCGGAAGGATGGGCCTGTGAAGCCCGCCGCTACTATTTCGGCATTGTCGGAAAGTACGGTGCCCAGGTTCAGTCTGTTCTTAAGAAGGCGGCGGCTCTTGATATTCAGATTATCTGCCCGCTTCACGGCCCGGTACTCAGCGAAGATCTCGGATATTACATCGGACTTTACGATACATGGTCGAGCTATCTTCCTGAGAGCGACGGCGTCTGCATCGCCTACACATCCGTCTACGGCCACACGAAGAAAGCCGCCGAGATCCTTGCGGAGAACCTGAGAAAGCTCGGCGTTCCGAAGGTTGCGCTGAACGACCTGGCCCGGGACGACATCTATGAATGCGTTGAGGACGCGTTCCGTTACGATACGCTGGTTCTTGCGACAACGACCTACAACGCCGGCATTTTCCCGTA
>CADBRO010000026.1 GCA_902797075.1 uncultured Lachnospiraceae bacterium | reverse complement strand
TCCGCCCGCTCGGATAAGAGCGGAATTACGATGAACGTTCTGACCGATCAGCCGGGTCTGCAGTTTTACGCAGGCAACTTTATCAGCGGACCGAAGGGAAAAGGCGGAAAAGAGTATCGTCCCCGCGACGGATTTGCTCTGGAGACGCAGCATTTCCCGAACTCCGTAAATGTGCTCGCGTTTGAGAGCCCGAAGCTTTCGGCAGGCGAGGACTACTGTACTGTGACCAGCTATGAATTCGGAGTTTTAAGCTGAGACGGCTCCGGAGATTAACTCGAGACATATCTGATTCATGATCAAAGGTATAATAAAGGGATTCCGCACGTTCGGTCGGCGGATGTATAACGATCACATGGGCGCATATGCAGCAACATGCGCCTATTTTCTTATGATTTCCTTTGTTCCGCTGTTCATGATTTTTCTCGCATTTGCGCACCTGACCGGTCTTGATATCAATACTCTGACCGACAGTCTGGTGACGATCGTACCGGCAGGACTTAAGGATTACACCTCGACGATCACCCATGAAGTGACGAGCAGGGCCTATGCATACGTCCCGATTTCAGCTGTAATCCTCCTGTGGTCTGCGGCAAAGGTATTTCATGCGCTTACGAACGGCCTTAATGTGATCAGCCGGGTGAGAGAGACCAGGGGCTGGTTTTTCCTGCGGTTCCGGTCGATGATGTATGTCATCCTGCTGCTGCTTTTTGCCGCCGGCGCGCTGATTCTTTCGATTTTCGGACAGGCGATCGGGGAGAGCATTGAGAAATCGGTGCCTGCATTCGGCGACATTCTGAGGCTTCTTTACTCATTCCGGTCGCTGATCGGGTATTTCGCCCTGATATGCGTCTTTCTGTTCATTTACAAGTTCCTTCCGAACTGCCATTATTCGCTGAAGAGCCAGTTTCCGGGGGCGCTGATCGTCTCGACGGTATGGATGTTCTTTTCATACCTGATCACGCTGTATTATGAGCACAACTCGAATTTTGTGAGCATATACGGGAGTCTTACGGGCGTGATTCTGGCGATGATCTGGATGTACTTCTGCTGCTATTTCCTGCTTTTCGGAGCAGAGCTTAACCGGATTCTTTACGAGGATCCGGAAGGAAATGTCATCGTAAGCACTGTGGACGGCATCCGGGACGAGAGCGAGCGGAAGCGGCAGCTGATCATGAAGGAACTGGATGAGCACTCTGACTGGAAACTGCTGGAGAATGATTTCGAATCAGAGAGTCTTCAGCCGCAGGATATCTTCATCCCGTGGGAGGATGAAAAAGAACCGGAGGAACAAAAGCCTCGGGGACATATGTTTGATGATCTTTTGAGCACGATCTCGAAGCAGGAATGAATTAAACCGCTTTGCACGATCCGGCCGGCAACATGAAAAATCGTTTTTTGGAGGCTCACGAAATGAGTGAATTTGAAAAAAGAGTTAGGGAAATTGAGGAGAATGCGTCAGAGGCGATCAAAAAGGCCGCTGATCTCGACCGTCTGAACGAGATCAGGATTTCTTTCCTCGGAAAAAAGGGAATCCTGACATCCGTGCTGAAAAGCATGAAGGACGTACCTCCCGAGGATCGTCCGATGGTGGGAAAATGGGTTAACGACGCCAGAGCCGTAATCGAAGGCCGGATGGAAGAAACACGCCGTTACCTTGAAGCCGAGAAGCAGAACGCGAGGCTGAAGGCCGAAGAGATCGACGTTACGCTTCCTGCAAAAACAAAGGCTTACGGCCACAGACACCCGAATACGAGCGTACTTGAGGAGGTCGAGCGTATTTTCGTCGGAATGGGCTATGAAGTGATCGAAGGCCCGGAAATCGAATATGACGAATACAACTTTACGAAGCTCAACATTCCTGCCAATCATCCCGCGAAGGATGAACAGGATACGTTTTATATCACGGACGATATCCTGCTCCGCACGCAGACTTCGCCGGTACAGGCAAGAATCATGGAGCAGGGCAGGCTGCCGATCCGAATGATCGCTCCCGGAAGAGTATTCCGCTCGGACGAGGTCGACGCGACCCATTCGCCCTCATTCCATCAGATTGAGGGACTTGTGATTGACAAGGGAATCACCTTCGCGGACCTTAAGGGAACGCTTGACGTCTTTGCCAAGAAACTCTTCGGACCGGATACGAAAACGAAATTCAGACCCCATCATTTCCCGTTTACCGAGCCGTCAGCCGAGGTTGACGTATCCTGCTTCAAGTGCGGCGGTAAGGGATGCCGGTTCTGCAAGGGAGAGGGCTGGATCGAAATTCTCGGATGCGGAATGGTTCATCCGCATGTCCTTGAGATGTGCGGCATTGATCCGGAAGTCTACGGCGGTTTCGCGTTCGGCGTGGGTCTCGAGAGAATCACGCTGCTTAAATATGAGATCGATGATATGAGACTGCTTTATGAAAATGACGTCCGTTTCCTCCGGCAGTTCTGATATAAAAAAGGAGAAGTCAACATGAATACTTCATTGTCGTGGTTAAAAAAATATGTCCCGTCTCTTGATGTGACGCCGAAGGAATTCTGTGACGCTATGACACTTTCCGGAACCAAGGCGGAAGGCTATACGGCGCTGGACGCAAGACTTGATAAAATCGTGGTCGGAAAGGTTCTGACCTGTGAGCCGCATCCTGATTCGGATCATCTTCACGTATGCACCGTGGATGCGGGAAGCGGGGAGCCGCTCCAGATTGTCTGCGGAGCTCCGAATGTACGCGAAGGAATCAAGGTGCCGGTCGTGCTCGTCGGTGGAAGCGTCGCGGGAACGCACGCAGGCGGCGAAAGCAGCGAGGGTATCGTAATTAAGCGCGGAAAACTCCGCGGAGTTGAATCGGAGGGCATGATCTGCTCGATCGACGAACTGGGCAGCTCATCGGAATTTTATCCCGAAGCGGCATCGGACGGCATTTACATTTTCCCGGACGACACGGAAATCGGAGCTGACGCGGTGGAGCTTCTCGGTCTCCATGACGCAGTCGTCGAATTCGAAGTGACCTCCAACAGGGTAGACTGCTACAGCGTGATCGGCATCGCAAGAGAAGCTGCAGCGACCTTCGGCAAGGAATTCTGCCCGCCGGTGGTGAAGGAAACCGGCAACGGCGAGGATGTGAACGATTATGTTTCCGTCGAGGTCAAAGATACCGATCTGTGCCCGCGCTACACGGCGCGCGTTGTGAAGAACGTCAAGATCGGTCCTTCTCCGAAATGGATGCAGAGATGCCTCGCATCCAACGGAATCCGCCCGATCAACAACATCGTTGATATCACCAACTACATCATGGAAGAGTACGGCCAGCCGATGCATTCCTATGATTATGACCTGATTGCGGGTCATAAGATCATTGTGCGAAGAGCGGAAGACGGAGAGAAGTTCGTCACGCTCGACGGGCAGGAGCATGAGATGGACAGCCGTATGCTGATGATCTGCGATGCGGAAAAGGCAGTCGGAATTGCCGGTATCATGGGCGGAGAAAACTCCATGATAACCGACGACTGCACGACGGTCCTTTTTGAGGCGGCGAACTTTGACGGAACCAATATCCGTCTCACGTCGAAGCGCCTTGGACATCAGACGGATGCCTCCCAGAAATTTGACAAGGGACTGGATCCGAACACAGCGCTTGAAGCGATGAACAGGGCGTGCCAGCTGATCGAGGAATTCGGCTGCGGCGAGGTCGTCGGAGGGTGCATCGATATCTATCCGGTAAAGCGGGAGCCCGAAACGGTTCTTTTCGAGCCGGAGAAGATTAACAGCATGCTCGGAACGGAGATTTCCGAGGAGGACATGATCGCATATTTCAAGTCTGTCGGACTCGGATATGACGAAGGCAGCCGGCGCGTGATCGTCCCCACATTCCGCCAGGACGTGCACCGCATGTGCGATCTCGCGGAGGAAGTCGCGAGATTTTACGGCTATGACAAAATCCCGCTTACGCTCCCGGGAGGAGCGGCTACCGCCGGCGGACTTACGCGTGAGATGCGCATTGACTCCATCGTGAGGACTACGGTCGAGAGCTGCGGTTTCTATCAGGGTTACTGCTACAGCTTTGAATCTCCGAAGGTTTTTGACAAGCTGAAATTTGCCGAAGACGCTCCGGAAAGGAAGGCCATAACCATCAGGAATCCTCTCGGACCCGATTATTCAATCATGCGGACTACATCGCTGAACGGCGTCCTCACTTCTCTGGCCACCAATTACAACCGGAGAAATAAAGCTGCAATGCTTTACGAGATGGGGAATATCTACCTTTCCGAGGAACTTCCGCCGAAGGAGCTTCCGGATGAAAGAATGCAGCTTACGCTGGGAATGTACGACAGCGGTGACTTCTTCGACCTGAAGGGCGTCATCGAGCTTCTGTTTGCCCGCCTCGGCGTGAAGGAAGCGCGGGAATACACGACGGATTCGCTCCGGAATTATTATCATCCGGGAAGACAGGCGGAGATCAGGATCGGCGGCGTGCGCGTCGGAGAAATCGGCGAGATTCATCCGGACGTCATGAAGGCGTACGGACTCGGGTCCAGAACCTACACGGCAGTGATCGATATGCCCGCAGTATATCCGCTTGTATCATTTGAGAGAAAATACCGCGGTATCGCCAAGTATCCCGCAGTTACAAGAGATATCAGCATGATCGTTCCGAAGCAGATCACGAACGCCGAAATCGAGAAGCTGATCGAACAGCGGGCCGGAAAAATTCTCGAAGAGTGCGACCTCTTTGATATTTACGAAGGCGCGCCGATTCTTCCGGGCTACAAGTCCATGGCGTATTCTCTTGTATTCAGGAGAAATGACAAGACTCTTGAGGAGGCAGAGATTACATCTGCGATGAAGAAGATTCTGAACGGCCTTTCCGGACTCGGAATCGAACTTCGGAAGTAAAACGGAATGGGGAAGGGTTTAAGTTGAAGACATCTGATTTTTACTATGAACTTCCGGAAGAGCTGATTGCGCAGGATCCGCTTGAGGACCGCTCTTCGTCGAGGCTGATGTGTCTCGACCGGAACACGGGCGAGGTCAGCGAGGAGCGCTTCAGCGATATTGCCGGGCATATGGAAGATGGGGATGTGCTTGTTATCAACGATACGAAGGTGATCCCTGCCCGGCTCATAGGAGTCAAGGCGGATACCGGAGCAAAGGTGGAGATTCTGCTTCTCCGCAGACTTTCCGATCTGGAATGGGAGACTCTCGTGAAACCCGGAAGGAAGTGCAGGGAAGGCACTTTTGTCGAATTCGGTCATCCGGATGAGGACGGCATCTGTCCGCTGACAGCCCAGATCATGGAAGTAAGGGAGGAAGGACTCCGCCGGGTCAGATTCATGTTCGAGGGGGTCTTTGAAGAAGTCCTCTCAAAGCTCGGGGAAATGCCGCTCCCGCCGTACATCCATCACCGTCTGGAGGACCGGGACCGCTATAACACGGTCTACGCGAAGAATGAAGGATCTGCCGCGGCGCCGACTGCCGGACTTCATTTTACGGAAAAGCTGCTGTCGGAAATCAGGGACAAAGGCGTGAAGGTCGTTCCGGTAACACTTCATGTCGGGCTTGGAACCTTCAGACCGGTCAAGGCGGAAGAGATCACAGAGCATCACATGCACTCCGAGTTTTATACCATAAGCGCGGAGGCTGCAGACACGATTAATGCCGCCAAAAGCGCCGGACACAGGGTGATCTGCGTCGGGACCACGTCGGTCCGGACGGTGGAGACGGCTGCGGATGAGAACGGCGTGATTCATGCTGGCAGCGGCTGGACGGATATCTTTATTTATCCGGGATACCGTTTTAAAATGGCGGATGCTATTGTCACGAACTTTCATCTTCCAGAATCAACGCTTCTTATGCTTGTGTCCGCATTTGCGGGGCGGGAGAATGTTCTACGCGCCTACCGGACGGCGGTAGAGAAACGATTCAGATTTTATTCCTTCGGGGATGCGATGCTGATAGAGTAGATTTCAGGCGCAGCGGATCAATCAAGATTGATCCGCTGTTCTTTTGAACCGTGTGATCAGTTGAGGTGACTATGAAAAAAATCAGAAATCTTGTCATCGGCGGAATCGAGACCAAAATATTCAATCTGATACTTCTGACGATTGTCATCGTATCAGCGGTTTTTCTGGCGGTCGGATTATATCACAACCGGATGCTGAAGGAGCTTTCCGGAGAAACGGGAATGAAGCAGGCTGAGGCCGGCGCGGAGATCACGGGAGAGCTGATGGATCAGGTGATTACCAGGTCCATGGACCGGACGGCGACCATGGAGGCGGAAATTGCGGATGATTTTTTCGGCGCTCTTAGGTCGCGGGTCATTCTGCTCGGTGATTACGCGGCAAAGCTGTTCGCTGATCCGGATGCAGCCGGGAGAGCCCCTTATGCCGCTCCTGACGCGCAAAGGGACGGGGAAGTGACAGCGCAGATGATTCTTGCAGAAGGCGTTCATGAAGAAGAGATCAGTTCTCTTCTGGGGCTGGCTGCGAATATGTCGGATATGCTGACATCGCTTTTCGGAGCCTCTGAGGAAACAAATTCCTGCTTCATAGCACTTCCGGAAGGAGCCTTCCTTGTCGCGGATAAACGGTCCGGATCGAAATTCGACGGCGACGGGATACCGGTGCCCTATGATCCCCGCACAAGGCCGTGGTATCACCTGGCAGTGGAACAGGAGTCGCTGATCTTTACGGACGTGGAGACTGACGCATTTACCGGAGATATCGGGATTGTATGCGCCATGCCCGTCTATACGGACGGGAAGCTCTCCTGCGTCGTCGGATCCGATCTGTTTCTTACTTCCATGAGGGATTCCATCGAGGCTTCCGAAGCGGACGGCGGATTTCACATGGTTATTAACGGAAACGGCCATGTTGTATTTTCTCCGAAGGAAGAAGGAATATTCCGCGTGGTGAAGGGGGATGAGGCACCGGATCTGCGCGCGTCGGAAAATGAAGCTCTTGCGCGCCTGGCAGCGGACGCGCTTAAAGAGAAGACGGACGTGCGGATGGTCAGCATTGAAGACGCCGATTATTATATGATGGGAACTCCCGTCAGTACTTTGGGGTGGGCGATGATTTCGGCGTTCAGCGCAGAGGCTGCGGGTGCACCGGTCCGGACCCTTGAAGAGAGCCTGACTAAGCTTCAGAAAGAAGCTGAAGAAGTATATCTGCAGAAAAGCAGAATGTCGAACCGGACGATGATTGTTCTGCTCGTCGCGGCCATAGTTCTGCTTTTTGCCGTAACCACGGTTCTGGGCAAGCGGATCGTGAGGCCTCTCAACTCGATCACCCGGAAAATCTCGGAACTAAGAGAAGGGAATCTTGAATTCAGGATGGAGGACACCTACAGGACGGGCGACGAGATCGAGGTGCTTGCGGAGTCTTTTGCCTCCATTTCCCATAAAACGCTGGAGTATCTCGAAAATGTAAAAACTGTCACGGCCGAGAAGGAGCGGATCAGTACCGAGCTTCATATGGCCAACCGGATTCAGGAGAGCGTACTGCCGAGCATTTTCCCGCCGTTCCCCGACCGGCCCGAGTTTGATATCTACGCGACGATGCATCCCGCCAAGGAGGTGGGCGGCGATTTTTATGATTTCTTCCTCATCGACGACGATCATCTGTGCATGGTAATTGCCGACGTGAGCGGAAAGGGCGTGCCGGCCGCTCTGTTTATGATGATTTCGAAAGTGATTGTGCAGAGCTACGCCATGCTCGGAAAATCGGCGGAGGAAATTCTGCAGAAGACAAACGAGGCTCTCTGCTCGAACAATCAGGTCGATATGTTTGTCACGATCTGGCTCGGAATTCTGGAAATATCCACAGGAAAACTGACCGCCGCGAACGCGGGGCACGAATATCCTGCAGTTTTGGGTGATAATGGAAGGTTTGAACTTCTGAAAGACAATCACGGATTCGTGATCGGAGTGATCAAAAACTCCAGATACCGGGAGTACGAGCTGATGCTGAAACCGGGGAACAAGCTGTTTGTCTATACGGACGGTGTCCCGGAATCGGTGGACGCAGAAGAGCACATGTACGGAACGGACAGGATGGTAGAGGCGCTGAATCAGGACCCCAGCGCCACACCGAGGCAGCTCCTCATGAATGTGGATGACTCGGTGAGGCTGTATGCCGGGGAAGCCAGACAGTTTGACGATATCACGATGCTCGCTCTCGAATACCGCGGAAAGAATTAACGAAGGGAATCGAGATCGTCGTAGAAATCCGGATAGGATACGTCGACGCATCCTTCGTCGGTTATGATCGTCGTGCCCCGGGATACAAGGCCTGCGATGGAGAACGCCATCGCGATCCTGTGATCCCCGTTGGGATCGATCGTGGCGCCTTTCATGCGGCCGCCGGAGATAATCATGCCGTCGCCGGTTTCGGTCACATCGATGCCCATGCGCGAAAGCCCTTCCGCAATTGCCGTAAGGCGGTTTGTCTCCTTGACCTTCAGCTCTGCGGCGTCGCGGATGACTGTGACGCCGTCGGCGCAGGCAGCCATGACCGCGATGACGGGAATCTCGTCAATCAGCGTGGGGATCAGCGATCCGCCGATTTCCGTGCCGTGCAGTTCACTGTAGGAGACGGTGAGATCGGCTACAGGTTCGCGTCCCTCGATTCGGATGTTCGATACGGTGAGATCGCCGCCCATGGCGCGTATAACCCGGAGAATTCCGTCGCGGGTTTCGTTGATTCCGACATTTTTCAGCGTGACGCGGGAACCCGGAACGAGGAGCCCTGCCGCAAGGAAATAGGCGGCGGATGAGATATCGCCCGGGACGGTGATGTTCTGGCCTTTCAGCACGACTCCCGGATAAAGAATCGTGGTGACGGAGTCCTCGTCCGCTTTCTTTCTGACCTTCAGGTTTCCGCCGAAAGCGCTGAGCATCAGTTCCGTGTGATTCCGGGAGAGCGACGGCTCCGTGTAAAATGTAGGCTCGTCGGCGTAGAGCCCTGCGAGAAGAACGCAGGATTTGACCTGGGCGGACGCGATCCGGCTGACGTAGTGTATGCCGCGGGGCTTCCCGCCGAAGATGCTTAAGGGAACACAGTTATTGCCGAGATCGGAGGCGGCCATGACGCCCATGTACTCAAGGGGCGTTATGATGCGGCCCATGGGACGCGACCGGAGCGAACTGTCGCCCGTGATATGGCTTACGAAGTTCTGGCCGGCGAGAATGCCGCTTAGAAGCCGTACCGTCGTGCCGCTGTTGCCTGCGTCGAGAATTTCATTTCCGGGATCGCGAAGACCCCGAAGCCCCGCTCCGTGAATCACGAGCAGGGGCTCATTTTTTTCGCCGCCGGCGTCTGAATCATTTTCCTTTTCCTCTATCCGCACCCCGAGCTTCCGGAAACAGCGGATCGTCGACAGGCAGTCTGCGCTTTTAAGGAAACCGCGCACAACCGTGTCGCCCTCGGCGATGGCGCCGAGCATCACGCTGCGGTGTGAGATTGACTTGTCTCCCGGTACCGTAAGACTTCCGTTCAGTCCGGAGGAGTTCCGTATTTCAAGCATAATTAAACCTCATAGATGTGATAGCTTCTTCTCTCGAGAAGCGTTTTCGCCCGCTTTGCCGAATCGGCGTCATAGAATCCGATGCAGCAGACTCCCTGCTCAAATTCGCGGTTGTGAACGATTCCGATATTGCGGATGGAGATTCCGCCGTCGGCAAGAACCGCGGAGATATTTGCGATGGCGCCGGTTTCGTCCGCGAGATCCGCGTAGATTCGGAAATCTTTCCGGATCGGTCCGGAGGATTCGTCCGAAAAACTCTCCCTGTAAGCGCGGCAGTCGGAAAAGTACTGCAGGAGCTTTTCGCCGTTTTCATTCCGGATCGCAAAACGGAAATCGGTGAGGGAGCGGATGTACCTGTCCAGGACGATACAGATGTTGTCCGCATTGGCGAGACAGATTTCCTGCCACATCTGGGGCGACGAGGATGATATCCGCGTGATGTCCTTGAAACCGCCGGCGGCGATGGTTTTCATAAATTCCTCCGGCCCGTCGAGATCCCTTACCATATTGACAAGAGATGCGGATATGACGTGGGGGACGTGGCTGACGCACGCTGCGATATAGTCATGCTCTTCGGGAGTCAGAATCAGCGGCAGAGCTCCGAGCGAAGAGATGAATTCCGAAAATGCGCTGAGTTTCGCGATCGGTATTTCGGGTCCCGGCGTCAGGATATACCAGGCGTTTTCAAGCAGACGGTCGCTGGAGTACTGATAGCCTGATTTTTCCGATCCGGCCATCGGGTGTCCGCCGATAAAATGGGGGAGAAGACCCAGCTCGGCGACCAGAGTGTGGATGTCGCCTTTTGTGGAACCGACGTCGGTTATGATGGCGTCTTTCTTCAGATGATCCTTCAGCTCCGTAAGGAGCCCTCTCATCGTCAGGACGGGGACGCATAAAAACACAATGTCGCATTCACGGAAAGACTCGGTAATTTCAAAACACTGCTGGTCGATAACACCTTCCCGCATCGCCTCGACGAGAACGGATGCGGTTCTGTTCCAGGCGATCAGCCGGGCGTCCGGATGAACCCGCCGGACAGCCTTCGCGATGGATCCGCCTATTAATCCCAGACCGATAAAACCTATCGTCATATCATTATGCCCTTCATAAATACAAAATCCCGGTTCCGCCCCTCTGCCTTTTCAAGACCGGGCGGAATGCAGGACGAATCTTTTAGTATACCGGAAGTATTTTATCATATACGGTACTTTCTGAGAAAGAATATCGTTTAATTTATGAATGTATTTTTATAACAACAATGAAGTGATTCGTGGACAGACATAATGTGAAGTGATATAATTTTACGGAATATGAATGGCTCGGATAACTGCTATTTATTCAAGCTTGACAAGGAGGAATAAAGTATCATGGCGAAAAGAAAAATGTTAACCATGGATGGCAACGAAGCTGCCGCTCACGCATCGTATGCGTTTACGGAAGTCGCTACCATCTTTCCCATCACTCCGTCATCCGTCATGCCCGAGCATGTCGATGAGTGGGCTACCGCAGGCCGCAAGAATATCTTCGGTCAGGAAGTTCAGGTTACGGAGATGCAGTCTGAAGCCGGTGCGGCGGGCGCTTTCCACGGATCGCTCTCTGCAGGCGCAATGACGACGACGTTTACGGCTTCCCAGGGTCTTCTTCTGATGATCCCGAACCTTTACAAGGTTGCCGGCGAACTTCTTCCGGGCGTCTTCGATGTCTCTGCACGTGCTCTCGCAAGCCATGCGCT
>CADBRO010000025.1 GCA_902797075.1 uncultured Lachnospiraceae bacterium | reverse complement strand
GACGTGGGAATTGCGATGGGTTCCCTCGGATCGGATGCAGCGATCGAAGCTGCCGACGTTGTTATCATGGACGACGATCTGAGACATCTTCCCCGCGTGGTCCGGATCGCCCGGCGAACGATCGCCATTTCCAAACAGAATATTGTGTTCGCGCTCGCAGTGAAGCTGCTGATACTGATACTCGGCGCTTTCGGCATCGCAAATATGTGGGCAGCGGTTTTTGCGGATGTGGGAGTTGCGGTCCTCTGCATTCTCAATTCGATGAGGCTTCTGGCTGTTTCAAGAAGGCCAGAATATCATTCATGACCGTGTGCCTGCCCGCTTCACGCAGTATTTCATGGCGCATGCCGGGATAAATCTTAAGACGGACGTCGCGTGCACCAAGGGCCCTGTAGGTTTTATAAAGCCAGTCAGGGCCTTTTCCGTTTTGTCCCACCGGATCTTCCGCTCCTGCGATGATCAGGATCCGTTCGTCCTTTGACAGGTTTTTCAAATTCCGCGGGCTCCAGATCGTCGTCATCCCGCGCAGGAATTCGAGCCAGAAACCGCCGGTGTTCTCGCATCCGCACAAGGGATCTGCGATGTACTCCTTAACATTTTCCTCATTGACGGAAAGCCAGTCGAAGTCCGTTTTCCGGTTTTTTACGGCTTTGGCGTAGCCTCCGAGCCCAAGATTCTGGAGAAACGGCGCCGGCTCTTTCCGCTTCGTGTCGCTGACCGTCAGTTTCGCGAGAGCGTAACCTGCGCGCATAAGGCTGCGCTGTCCTCCGTTGGAGCCGCACAGGATGGCTCCGGAAGTGCAGTGCGGGTAACGCAGAAGCAGCGACTGGACCATGAAGGATCCCATGGAATGCCCCATGATGAAAGTCGGAAGACCGTTTTCCTCCATTTCTTTGATCATGAGGTAAATGGCGTCGACATTTTTGGGAAATGCATCTTTCGGCCAGCGCTGAAGTTCGCCTGCCGAAGCTGCATTCAGTCCCTGTCCGAAGGCGTCAAGCACACGGACATTGACGTTATGCGCATTCATGTACTCCGCGAAGGGGGCGTATCTTCCGGCGTACTCGTCCATTCCGGTCATTACCGCGAGGTTGCATACAGCATTAGCGGCAGGCCACGAATAACCGCATAAGGATTCGTTTTTCAGTGCAATCTTAAAGATATCAGGCATAGTATCAAACTTTTAAGCTGAATCATTGATGTCGATGTATGTGTACTCATTATTATACACAAAACGGACAAAAAAATCTTGCTTTCAGAAGTTAAAACGCTATAATGTAAATGTAAATTTAACAGAGGGTTCTTCGGGGCAGGGTGAAATTCCCTACCGGCGGTAAAGTCCGCGACCTCCGAAAGGTGGATGAACCGGTGAAACTCCGGTACCGACAGTAAAGTCTGGATGAGAGAAGAATCGACAGATCACTAACGCGATAATGCCCCGGATCCGCAGGATCCGGTTTTTTTATCGTCAAATGACTTATCGATAACGATGAACTCCTGTGAAAAAAGTCTTATGAATCAAAGGGAGGAATTGTTATGCAAAGGACAGCAACAGCAGAAAAAAAGTCAGCAGGTGCGGGAAGATTCTCAGCGAAATATATCGCATTTACCGGGATATTCGGCGCGATATCCGCAGTACTTATGATCTTTGATTTCCCGCTTCCGTTCGTTCCGAGCTTTTATAAATTCGATTTCAGCGAGGTGCCGGTGCTCATCGCAGCGTTCGCGCTGGGACCGCTTTCCGGAGTATTTGCCGAGCTGATCAAAATATTGATACATCTGATGGTCAGGGGAACTCAGACTGCGGGAATCGGAGAGGCGGCGAGCTTCCTGATCGGCTGCTCGTTCGTACTGCCGGCAGCCCTCATTTACATGAAGCATAAGACACGGAAAAACGCGCTGATCGGTATGATCGTCGGAACGGTTACCATAGCGCTGGTCGGTGCTCTGGTTAACGCATATATCCTGCTTCCGGCATACGCGGCTGCTTTCAATATGCCGATTGAGACGCTTGTCGGTATGGGAACTGCGATCAATCCGTCGATCAAGAGCATCTTTACCTTCGTTCTTCTGGCGGTTGCGCCGTTTAACCTTCTGAAAGGCGCGGTTGTATCGTTTGTGACATATCTTCTGTACAAGAGAGTAAGCGGACTCATCCATAAAGCAGCAGCTTAAGTAAAGAAAAGTTACAAAACCTCTGCGCGATATGATATGATACATTGCAGGGAGCGAAAGCTCCGCGGCTGCCGGCATATGCAGTCTGACCGCCGGCCGCCATGCTGCAAAGGTTTTCTCTTTAATGGGAAACAAGTAGTTTTCTTTTATGAAAAGGGGGTTTCAGGATGAGTTTTGTCAGTGAGTTTAAGGAATTTATTTCCAAAGGAAATGTCATGGACATGGCAGTCGGCGTTGTGATCGGCGGTGCGTTCGGCTCGATCGTCACATCTCTTGTTGACGATGTGATCGGACCGATCATCGGTATGATCTGCGGCGGCATCGATTTCAGCCATCTCGCAATCACGGTGGGAAGCGCGCAGCTGATGATCGGAAACTTCATTCAGGCAGTCATCAACTTCCTGATTGTTGCTCTGTGCATTTTCTCTGTTATCAAGGCGTTCAATCATGCACGCGACAAATTTAAACCGAAGGAAGAAGCAGCGGCAACGACAAAGATCTGCCCCTTCTGCCAGTCTGAAATTGCTATTAACGCGACACGCTGCCCGCACTGCACATCTGAGCTGAAGGGCTGAATACATGACCGGTGATGTCATAAGCAGT
>CADBRO010000024.1 GCA_902797075.1 uncultured Lachnospiraceae bacterium | reverse complement strand
TTTCTTCGGCTATCACAGGACTGATTCTTCTGTTCGGGCGGTATCTCATGGGTATTTTCACGACGACGGAAGAGCTGGTTGATCTCAGCATGCGCATGATGAGAATTCTTGCCGTGGGATACATCGCCATGGCGGTGATTCAGTCGCTCGGCGGCGTTATGCGCGGCGCCGGAGATACACTGACCCCGATGTGGGTTTCGATCATCCAGCAGGTAATCCGGGTTGTACTCGCGTATCTCCTGGTGAACCTGACGAAAAGTCCGGAGCTTCCGGAAGGCAGGGCGTCCATGCTATTTGTCTCGCTCCTTGTGTCCTGGCTGATCGGATGCCTCATGTCTGCTTTCGTCTACCGGATGGGAAAATGGCGCAGTTCTGGATTTGGAACCAATTAATATTCAGAAAAACCAGGAATTATGAATATGATCCGTGGGCGTCAAAGGCTTGAAAGTAAAAAATGAATCTGATAACGCCATGAAATCGAATAAAAAGGCAGAAAAACAGACGAATTCCTGATATTATATATAGTAACGGTTCGAGTAACGATTTTCGACCGAAAACTATGCAGAAGCATGACGACTAACTACAGAAAGGATGAACGAGTATGGCTGTTATGAACCAGACTAAAGTGAACCCTTACATGAGAGGCGTATCGATCATCGGTGTCGGATGCACCCCGTTCATGTATACGGTCGACCATGAAGAAACAAACGGCCTCACAGAAGGCGAACTCTTCGGTTATGCCGCGCTGAAAGCGATGGAAGATGCGGGAGTCAGCCCGAAGGACGTCGACTTCTATTTCCACGGCGAGGCTTCTCCTCTTAACGGCTCCAATTATCTGACTCCGAACATTCAGGTCGCGAACTGGTTTGGTATGAAGGGAAAAGCTTCCATTCACCACTCCGAAGCCTGCTGTACCGGATATTATGCCATTGAAGAAGCGGTGAACGCGGTGGCATCCGGCAAATATAACTGCGTGCTGTCCGGCTGCGTGGAGTTCGGCGATGCGCTCGCTGTCCCCAATCATCCCTACAAGCGCGAAAAGATGACTATGGAGAAATTCCTCCAGACAACAGCGTGGCTGTATGAAAGAGGATACACCAGAAGCTTTATGGCCGGCCAGGAACTGATCTATGATGATGCGGCTGAATGGTACAAGAGAACGCGCGGCCTTACGGATGAGCAGATGGATGATACCCTTAACTGGATGTGCATCAACAACCGCAAGAACGCGTCCGTCAATCCGCTGGCGATCGAGAGAAAGACCTATGAAGAACTCGCAAAGGAGTTCGGTTTTGACAACGTCATGGATTATATGAGATCTCCCTACAACCCGAAGATGGGTGATTTCCTTCGTGCGGGCGGACTTGAGATCAAGTGCGACGGAGCTGCGGCAGTCATTGTCTGCGCGACAGATATGGTCGACAAGTACATGGGCAACAAGAGCCATAAAGCGATCGAAGTTCTCGGCGTCGGCTGCGCGGCAAGCGAGGCGAGCAATCCGCATTTCGAAGTGAACGCGACGGAAGAAGCTGTCCGCCAGGTTTATGAAGTGACGGGAGTGAAGCCGGAAGAAATCGACGTATTCTACTCCAACGACTTCATCATCACATCACATCTTATCTCCGCGGAAATCGCGGGTTATCTGCCATACGGCGAAGGCTGGAAATACATCTGCGAAGGACGTACGGCTTATGACGGCGACAAGCCGATCAATACCAACGGCGGAAGAACATCCTTCGGACACGCGCACGCTGCTTCCGGTCTCGCGGATCTCTACGAGGCTGTTCATCAGATGCGCGGAGAGGCCGGAGAAGGCCAGATGAAGAAGATCCCGAAGACGGCGATGCTCCGCGGCTACGGCGGCGCGCAGAACATCTGCACATACATTATCAGGACTGCGGAATAAAGGAGGACACTATGGCGATCAAGCTTGAGAAAGTTACCGAAAAATTCTACCAGAGCCTCGAAGAGGGAAAGATCCTCGGAAGAAAGTGCCCGAAGTGCGGCGCAGTAGAATTTCCGCCCGTCTACGCATGCAACAGCTGCGGCAATCTTGAGACTGAGTGGTATGAAATCAGCGGAAACGCGAAGATGCATTCCATCGTTATGCCGGCTCCGCTTTCTTCAAAGCCGGAATATAAAGCTCTTGGAAAATTCGCCTACGGCGAAATCGAACTGGAAGAAGGTTCCCGCTTCAACGGCGTCGTCCGCGGCATGACCAAGAAGAAGAGAAAGCAGATCCTCGAGGAAGGAAAGCTTCCGGTACCGGTTAAGGCTGCGATCTATCAGAGAGACGGCTATAAAACCGTTGTTTTTGATCTTGTTGAAGAATAATAAATACAAATAAAGGAGATTAACCATGGACAGAAAAGAACTCGAAGCAAAGGTTTGTGAACTCGTAGCCATTTCCTACAAGAAGGATGCGTCTGAGATTACAGTCGAGACGAGCTTCAAGGATGACCTTCAGGGCGCTTCCATCCAGATGGTCGCTCTCGTATCCGAGATCGAAAACGAACTCGAAGCAGCTGTTACTCTTCAGGAAGCAGCAGCATGCGAAACAGTCGGTGATCTGGTTGACCTTGTAGAAGAGGAAATGTGATATGGGATGGCGCGTATTTGCGATTAACCCGGGATCGACGTCGACAAAGATTGCGCTGTTTGACGGCGAAGAGTGCCTGTTTTCCAAGAATGTTGCCCATGATGCGGCAGAGCTTGGAAAGTTTAAGGATATGCCCGCACAGCTTCCGTACCGCCGGGATATGATTCTTTCAATTCTGGCGGAGAACGGCATTTCGCTGGAAGGCATGGATGCTTTTGTCGGACGCGGCGGCGGCCTTCTCTCCGTGGAGGGCGGCACATACGAAATCACGGATCTTATTGTTGAACATGCGAGAACCTGCGCCAACGGCGTGGTGCATCCCGCGACCCTCGGATCGCTGCTCGCCAATGAGTTTGCGAATCAGTACGGCGCAAAGGCTTTTGTCGTCAACCCGCCGGATACTGACGAGCTGCAGGATCTTGCCAGAATGACCGGTATTAAAGGCGTATACCGCACGGTTCATCTTCACGCGCTGAACCTCAAGGAGACGGCGATCCGTCACAGTGAGAGAGTTCTCGGCAAAAAGTATGAGGAATGCAATTATGTTGTCTGCCATATCGGCGGCGGCGTTTCGATTTCCGCTCACCGCGCCGGCAAGATGATCGACGGCTACGATATCGTCGGCGGCGAGGGCTGCATGGCTCCGACAAGATGCGGCCCGGTTTCCGTGTATGATCTTCTTGACTACATGGAGTCCACCGGAGCTGATATGAAGACCGTGCGCTCGCTCTGCACCAGAAACGGCGGTTTTGTGAGCCATCTGGGAATCTCCGACGCCATCGAAGTGACCAAACGCGCGTCCGAAGGCGACAAGTATGCCGAGATGGTATGGAATACGATGATCTATCAGATCGAAAAAGGCATCGGTTCCATGGCGGCGGCGCTGAAAGGCAAGGTAGACGGTATTCTTCTCGGCGGCGGCATGGTTCACAGCGAGGATCTGGTGAACCAGATTAAGGAAAGCTGCGGCTGGATCGCACCGGTTTATGCGTATCCGGGCGAATTCGAGATGGAAGCCATGGCAGCCGGAGCCAGCCGTGTCCTTGACGGAAAAGAAAAAGTGAAGGTCTACACCGGCAAAAAGGTATTTGAGAAATTTGACTTTGCCTGAATAGGAAGATGATTCCGCCTTTGATACGCGGAATCCTCCTTTGAGGGTATGGAAGCAGATTCTGTGCGAGAGGGGGCAGAATCTGCTTCGCTGTTTTAAATGTGTTTAGAGGGGAAAGCGGAATGGAAAAGAGCAGTTCGACGCGAAAGAGCTCCAAGTCCGAGCAGACAAAACGGCACATTGTGGCATGTTATCTCTCCCTGATGCGCCAAAAACAATGGGACCGGATCTCCGTCATCGAGATATGCCGCACCGCGGAAATCACGAGGGGCACATTTTATCAGTATTTCGGTGATATCTACGATCTTCTGGAACAGCTGGAGCAGTCTCTGCTGAGAGATCTCTCCGAACGGTACGCCTCCTGTTCGAAAGAAGCGCACCGTCAGTGGCCGATTGAAAGTTTTCCGACAAAATTCAATTATTCGCCTCCTGCCATGTTTCTTGTCTGGTTCGATTTCTGCAGGGATCACCGGGATGCGGTGCTGGCGCTTCTTGACAGAAAATACGGTGACGCATATTTTGTCAAAAAACTGAAGTCGCTCATGAATCATGAAATCAACAGAATGATGGATCATGAAGGGACGCCGAACGACGAGCTGAGAGAACATTTTGTCCATGTGTTTACGGAGCTGCATCTTCTGTCGACACAGACATGGCTTGACTCGGGCGGTGAAGCTCCCCTTTCTGTTGATGATATCGTGAATCTTCTTAATACGATGAGGGTCGGTTCCGTCTATTTGAGATATAAGGAAGCGACTGACCCGGAGTACAGCAGAATCATGGGGACTGCAGGCGTAGAAATGCGCTGAAAGGCAGTACGGAAACACAGATTCTTCGCAGTTTGAAAACAGTTGATACAATTTTATAAACTAAAATCCTGCCCAACACTTGAAAGCAGAGCCGCCGGAAATGAGCCGCGCGGCATAAGCCTGAGAGGAGGGCAGTTTTTTTATGAAATACAGATTGGTGAAAAACCTTATTACCGCGGGTATATGTTCCTGTATGCTCGTGACAAACATTTCCGCAGCAGGGACGGAAATGGTACAGTGACGGAGACAGTATCAAAACTCGGCAGCTTTATCCTGAATTCGGGCGGAGAGCTTGTCTATGAACCCGATGATGCTCCGATGCTGGAGGGAATGACATATGAAGCAACCTGGGTAAAGAGCGGGAGTATAGGTATTGTGGTTTATCTCTACGAAGAGAATTACGCTGTTCTAGAAATATCCGCTTCAGAAGAAAAGACGGAAAGCACAGGAAGTGAAGCAATGCATTTTCTGGTGA
>CADBRO010000023.1 GCA_902797075.1 uncultured Lachnospiraceae bacterium | reverse complement strand
GTACGGGAAAAACGGCATATTCATAAAGTACGCCTATCAGGAGCTCTCCGATATTCCGGGAAATGTTCCCGACGGGCGCGTGAAGCCCTGGGGCACCGGGCACGCTGTGCTTGCGTGCGAAGGCCTGATTGCGGAGCCATTTGCAGTGATAAATGCGGATGATTACTACGGGAAGAGCGGCTTCCGGAAGGCGGCGGCATTTCTTGACGAGGGAAAATACGGACTCGTCGGGTATCGCCTGAAGAATACGTTGTCGGAACATGGCGGTGTGACGCGCGGCGTCTGCTCTGTGGCGGACGGGAAGCTTGCCGGAATCGAGGAGATCCGCGGAATCGAGAAGACGGAAAATGGCGCCGAAGCGGCCGGACGCGTGCTTGATCCGGAGTCGCTTGTGTCGATGAATTTTTGGTGCCTACCCGAGAGTTTCATGGAGGTGCTGAAAACCGGCTTCCCGCATTTCCTCGCCAATATGAAGGATCCGCTGACGAGCGAATATCTGCTTCCTGAGATCGTGGACGGCCTTCTTAAAAACGGCACGGAAGTTGCGGTTCTGTCCTCGGACGACCAGTGGTTCGGCGTGACTTATAAGGAGGATAAGCCGGCCGTGTATCGGAGTTTTGAGAAGCTGATTGCGGACGGGGTGTACGGAAGAGAACTGTAATGCGGATCAGTATATAAGTACGGAGACTATGATGCAGGAAAGAAAGCTTCCGATAGGGATACAGGGGTTCGAAAAACTCCGAACTGACCATTTCCTATATGTGGATAAAACAGAATATATCTATGAGATGGTTCATAACAATGTACCATACTTTCTGAGCAGACCCAGAAGATTTGGTAAAAGTCTTCTGTTGTCTGCAATAAAAGCATACTGGGAGGGAAAGAGGGAACTTTTTTCGGGGCTTGCGATAGAAAAACTGGAAGCAAATAATCCGGATGCCTGGAAACGTTATCCCGTATTTTACTTTGATTTCAATGGGGAGAATTATCAGAAGACTGCTGCATTGGAGGCAATGATTGACGAACAGCTGAGACGCTGGGAAAAGGAATATTCTCCGGAAAACGAAAAAGGAAGCCTGGGGGAAAGATTCCGCAATCTTCTCATTGCCGCAAAGAAGCAGACAGGCCTTCGATCGGTGATTCTTGTTGATGAGTATGACAAGCCGCTTTTGGATGTTGTAGATAAGCCTGATTTGCAGGAGCATAATAAAGAAGTTTTTAAAGGCTTTTTCAGTACGCTGAAGAGTTATGATGAGTATATTCAGTTTATTTTCATTACGGGGGTATCCAAGTTCCATAAGGTCAGTATATTCAGTGATTTGAACCAGCTGACGGATATTTCTCTTTCAAAAAAATATGCGGGAATTTGCGGAATTACCGATAAAGAACTTACGGCATATTTTGAGAATGAGCTGGCAGATCTTGCTGCCGTACAGGGTTTTACGCAGGGCGATTGTTTGATCCAGCTGAAAAAGGCTTATGACGGGTATCGATTCCATCCATTAGGGGAAGGCGTTTATAATCCGTATAGTTTGTTGAATGCTTTTTTCAATGAAGAAATAGGATCTTACTGGTTTGAAACCGGAACGCCGGAATTCCTGATAAAACTGCTGAAAGAGCGCAGTTTTGATATTCGCAGGTTTACGAACCGAACGATTTTTGCAAATGAATCTGTCTTAAAGGATTACACGGGGGATTTGCTGGATCCAATTCCTCTGTTGTATCAGACGGGATATCTGACGATATCGGATTATGATTCTTCGCGGAAGCGATATACGCTCTGTTTTCCGAATGAGGAAGTAAAATACGGCTTCCTGGAAAGCCTGATGCCGTCTTATGTTCCGGCTGCGACAGCGGGAAATGGGCTTGATATCTTTACGCTGGATGAATATATTGAAAATGGAGAGACGGACAGAATCAGGGATGTGCTTACCGGGCTGTTTGCCAGTATAACGTACACTCTGGAATCCGACCCGTTCGAGCATTATTTTCAGTCAGTGATATATCTTGTGTTTACCTTGCTGGGAAAGTTTTCTCAGTGTGAAATGCAGACATATTCCGGGAGAATTGACTGTAAGCTGGAAACGCGGAAATATGTTTATTTATTTGAATTCAAACGGGATGATACTGCAGATGCAGCATTGGAGCAAATAAACAGTAAGGATTATGCATTGCCGTTTGCTGCCGATCACAGAAAGCTGATCAAGGTAGGCGTGTCATTCGATTCAAAGACAAGAAAACTGGTCGGCTGGAAGACAGGTGAGTAGAGAATCAGGGATAAACGAAAGGAGATCTGCTGCCATGAAGAGAATTGTCAAAATGAAAAAGCTTGCGATGATTTTGCTTGCCGCGCTTATGTTATTCGGCGCTGCATTTGAATGCTCCGCCGCGTCGAAGGTAACGGATCTCAAGAATTACAAATTCGCAAATAATTCGCACGTTACCGCGGCGACGATGCGGGCGATTGCGAGCCGCGCCGGATTTAAACGGTATTATGTCGGCACTTTCGACTTAAGCTACAAGAACCGCCTGTGCAAGATCGGTTACGCACGTAACGCTAGATACGGATCAAAGAGGCCCTATTACACCCTGGCGGTCAACAACGGCAGCAAGAATTTCCGCTTCTACAACGTGATTATCGGGGATTCGAAGGCTCTGGTCAGGAAGAAGCTGCGCAATACGCAGTATCATTTCTCCGGATCCTATAAGTACTGGGGCAACGGGCTGTATGATATGTTCCAGACGAAATTTAAAAACGGGAAGCTTGTGTCGTGGCGGTATTACTGCATGCCGACGAGTTGAGGACTATTCCTCAACCCAGTCTTCCAGTTTGATGCCGGGAATTCTGCTGAATTCGCTGGTATTGTGTGTGACAACGGTAATATTTCTGGCTATTCCCTGACCCGCGATTTGGATGTCGTAAGCGCCGATTGGCAGACCTGCCTTTACGAGACCTGCGCGAATTTGCCCGGTAACAACCGCATCATACTCTGTAAACGGAATGATCTGAAACGCCGAGAGAAACAACCGCATATCTTCCAATCTCTGGGTTCCCCAATTTGCCTTTGCCGCGCCATACTCTAACTCAAACAGGGTAACCGCAGAGATGGCCAGCTCAGATGGCGGTACCGTCAGTATTTTTGTATTCAGGGACGGGTATCTGCCTCGCATCAGGTAAGCACAGATGTTTGTGTCCAGCAGATACATCAGAATTCCTCCCGTTCGTGGAGATCAAGTATGGATATCTGGTCTCTTTCTTCCAAAAAGTCATCAGGGAAGGTTCCAATCGTAGCACGAAGCGGAAACCAGGGATCGTCTGTCGGAAAAAGAATGAAGGCATCTCCGACACGGCGAATAAAAAACTCCTTCTTTTCCGTGCGCAGTTCCTTTGGAATACGGACAGCCTGGCTGTTGCCGCTCTGAAAAACTTTTGTTGTAATCATAAGGATCACCTCCTGTATATACAACAAGTATATACAGGAGGGCGGGAATTATCAATTGGGGACTTGATATTTTGTGAATAAACTTTTACCACTCCATATTGTCCCAGTCGTACGGGCCATATTCCTCATCGAGGAAATCGTCGAAGACATTTTCATATAGGACCCCGCCGTGGCTTGCCACGTAGTCGTGCAACCGTGCCGAGAAGTTATCGTAATTTGCGAATTCTTCGCCGGTAATGTTCCGGATGGTTTCGAGAGCGGCGGTGTAGTCCGCAAGGCCATTTTTAATGATGGCGGCGATGCGGGGACTTTCAACTTCATCATCATAAAGCTCGTCTGACGACATCATGTTATAGCAGATCGCGGTCAGAAGGGCTTTTTTTAGTTCTTCATTTCTCGGAAATCTGGCGGATTTCGTGACATAGCAGTGGCTCATTGCTTCTGCGAATATTTCGGACGAGATGGGGTATTCCGTGATGTCAAAGCAGCGGGCGATGTTCCTGGCGGCGCCATTTCCAAGATAATCACCGAGGCTTTTGTTGTAGAGGCTGATCATCAGCTGTATGAGGGCCTGGTCGTGCTCTGCCTGCAGCTCGTCGTAGTCGAAGGACAGGTTCTCGAACGAGGATGGGCCGTAATAGTAATCGAGAATGTCAGTCAGCTGGCGGACGTAGAACTCCATCAGGGGATAGAGTACCGGTACGCTGAAATACAGGTTTCCCGAAGCTCCCTTTTTGCGCTGATTGTTGAATTCCCGGCGGGTTTCGGCCGGGATCTCATAGATGCATTCCATGCTCAGACCGATGCTTTCGGTGTTATTTTCTACAAATTCCACATCCCGGGCGCCTTGATATGCATGACGGATGTCGTAGCAGAGCGCGAGAAGGAATTCGTGGCGGTCGCCGTCATCTCTCAGGTAACTGTCGTACGCTGATTTGGAAAGAATGCCATCATCAAGCAGGCTTTTGAGTTCAGCGAAGTGGTTGTCGAAATAGAAATCAAGGTATCTGAAAATGGCGTCTCTCAGCTCGCTGAGATCCTGATAATCGCCGTGGATGCTGATGCCGAGGTTATTGGGGGTGTTGTCGATTTTGATCATTTTAGATTCTCCTTAGCGCTTAGATCTGAGCTGACGAAGTTGCGAACGGTGCGCTCGCTACGCGTGTAGCCTATTTCCTTGAGGTAC
Organism: uncultured Lachnospiraceae bacterium; assembly: GCA_902797075.1. GTDB lineage: Bacteria > Bacillota > Clostridia > Lachnospirales > Lachnospiraceae > Chordicoccus. The sequence continues at coordinate 772 of CADBRO010000023.1, read as the reverse complement.
GATGTGATTTGTCTGCTGATCTCAATGAGGGAGTCTGTCTTTTCTGACAGTGCAGGCAGCATTGCGCGGATCTGATTTTCATAGATGCTCAGCTTTCTCGGCGCGTGCCGCCGGCCGAGTCCGTCGCTGCCGATGTTATGAATCAGTCCGGAGCGCACGGTGCGCGGGTCGACGAAATGCCGCTCAGCGATGGCGCGGAGGCTGAGCCCGGCTTCGTATTCGCGGCGGTAGTCGCACCACTCCTGCCGGGGAATGTCCGGAAGTATGAATTTGTGCGACTGCCGCTTTTCCGGCAGCGGAAGGATACGGTTCATGGCGTTCTCCGTCGGTGATAGGGTGATCGCTCTCATTCATAGGCTGAATGCAGGGGGCTATCGTTTCGGGGTGGAGGTTAATTGCTTCGGCCGGGTCGATTGTCGGCCAGGCATCTTTCGCGGCAACGCGGCGGGATTCGCCGGGGGCGAGGCTGTCTGACAGGATTAGTGTAAATTATTGATGCGGAGAAGGATAGGGCAAAGTTTTTTCCACGCATTCATGGTGTTATTAATGGGGCTGACGCGCCGGCTTAAATCCCCCGAGAATCCCTGCGTAATAAGAGTATCAGGCTCCTGACAGAAACAAAACAGGCGCCGCGGAATTGCTTCCGGGCGCCCAGGCTTATTGCTCCCAATCTCAATAGATCCCGTCCATTCTTCCCACATAATCCAGCACATTGAATGTAAACAGCGTGCTGTCACTGGCGTAATAAACTCTCATATCGTCTCCGCCGTAC
>CADBRO010000022.1 GCA_902797075.1 uncultured Lachnospiraceae bacterium | reverse complement strand
TATTCAGATTGATTTATCACCGCATTTCCTCGATAATATTAGTATCTTAAAGAATCAGCGGTACCTGCAGCTCACATACAAAAAATCTGTCAATCCAGGGTATCGCATATAAAAGAAATTCCAGGAGGACTTCGCATGACAAACAAAGAAATCGTACTTGAATTCATTGACAAAGTTTTCAATGCATGGGATCTGACCGACTGCGACAAATATATGCGTCCGGACTATCGTCAGCACAGCCCGGAGGTCAAAGACGGCCGTGACGGCTTTAAGGAATTTGCGGAAGGCTTTTTTAAGGGAAAACCGCACATGCATGTTTTCAAGATTGCGGAAGACGGGGATATGGTATTTGTCTTCTTCAAATGCACCTTCGGGGCAAATCCGGATATGACTGCGAAGGTCTGTGATATCTACCGTCTCGAAGACGGGATGCTCGCGGAGCACTGGGATGTTCTTCAGTCAATTAATCCTGACGATCCCTGCGCAAGCGGGAATGGACATTTCTGATCCCGAATGGCTGGATATCAGCCTTTCTCATTCTCTAAGGCAAAAGGGCTGAGGTTGCGTGACAAAATATCAGCTCTCTCCCCGACAAAAAAGGGCTGACGCAATGTCAGCCCTTTTCACATCCTGATCTATTCAGTTCTCTAACTATTTAGCCCTGATTCTTCTTATTCACCAACCGCCGTAGACTCCACAGCCGGGGTCTCCACAGCCACCTCTTCAAGATCGCCGTCATACTCAAGAAGCAGGACTTCATCCGGATTGTCCACATTCTGCAGCGTGACAGAAGTCTCTGTGACAGAAGTCGGCTCATATGTATAGCCCTTGCCGCCGTCCCAGCTGAACCAAACCGTCGTGCTGTGCTCATCGTCTCCGGAGAAGCTGCAGTATCCGGTGGATTTTCCGCCATTGAGGCTTAAGTTTCTTTCGCTGTCGATCGCAAGTGAATTCTCACCGATCTTCCAAACTTTGCCGATCATAAGCGCCTCAAGGAAATCATCCTGACGTTTCATGCGGAGGAACGTGCTGACAGTCTCTTCGTCTCCTGCGAGCGGGTTATCCGTCGAAGCAGCCGTTATGATAACACGGAGGCAGCTAGCACCTACGCTGTTGTCAAGGAAGTCCGCCATAGGAGATGAATAATCAACCGGAGTTCCCATAGTTTCAACGGAAAGCCGGATTTCCCTGACGTCTTCCGCAAGTTCCTCCGGTACGTCCACCGTATAAACGCCTTCCGTATCAGTATCGTTGAAGTATAACTGGGTTCCATCGGCAAGACCGAGAATGCTGTGATCCGGCATAAGCATAAATTCACCGGTAAGTGTATAGCGCGAATTGCCTTCCGTCTTTATGCCGTACCAGTCACCATAAATGTCCGCATCGGCAAAAATGCCTGCGCCCGGCGCAGCGTCCACTGCTTCCTGTACCTCTGCCGCGGCCTCGTCAGCCGCTTCAGCGATATCACTGACAGCCGCTGCCGCTTCGTCCACTACCGACGTCGTATCACCGACAAACGTGACCGGGTTATCGGCAAGTGCCGCCGCAGCCTCTTCCCCTGCGGCCTCTATATCATCCGCAAGCTCAGACAATTCGTCGAGAATTCCTGTTAATCCGTCCGCCTGTGCCGGAACCGCCGCAATCATGGATACGCTGATGACAGATGCCATAAGAAGTGCCTTGAATTTCATGTCTATATGCTCCTTTCACTAAATAAATTATTAACCAAATCAATCCGGTCACAGACCTTTCAGAATCGTCTGTGATTCCCCCTTGACAATTATAAAAATAGCATAGCGGTAATGTCAATTTGTTTTGCCTTCAGCTTAGTACGCCGGATCAACATTTCCATATCCGGTCAGATCGCTTGCCGCTTCCATCGCCACAGGCATCATCTCCAGAAATCTGTCAACTTCTTCCTCAGTATTATAGATTCCGAAGCTTACCCGGATCATTCCCGGCGTGCTGATGTCTCCGCAGTCCTCGAGAAACTCAAGCTGATCATCTGTGACGCCGAGCAGCCTCCATACATAGGGATTGGCGCAGAAGGCGCCTCTGCGGGTCGCGATGCCGCCGAGCTCTGAAAGCTTCGTGGCAAGGAGATAGGAGTTGATATCGCTGAAATTAAATGTCACCACGCCGACCCGGTCGTCGATATTTTCCGAATCACCGTAAATCGTAATATTATCGAACTGCTTCAGTCCGTCGATCAGCTTCCGGTTCAGCGCCTTTTCATGCGCTGTGATGGCGTCAAAGCCGACCTCCTTCAGGATATCGATCGCCTTTCCGAGTCCGACGACGCCCGGATAGTTCGGGGATCCGGCCTCGTACCTTTCCGGCGCTTCCTTATAATGCTGCCAGGTATCGCCGACGATTTTGATGGTTCCGCCGCCGTAGAATTCCGGCATGTGCTCATTGAGGACATCCGTCAGGCCGACCACGGCGCCGCCGCCGAAGGGCGAGTACATCTTGTGAGCTGAAAATACAAAGAAGTCGATGTCCTCGGCTTCGGTTTCTCCGCGCATCGAGAACTGTCTGTGCGCCACGATCTGCGCGCCGTCCACGATGATCTTCGCACCGTACTGATGCGCGAGCTTCGCCACGCGGTGCACATCCGTCACGTATCCCGTCACGTTGGATGCCGCGGTGACCGTGACGTACTTCACGTCATTTTCCTGGAGAAGCTTTTCAATATCGTCATATTTTATGCGGCCGAGATCATCCACCTCCGCGTAGATCACGCGACAGCGCTCGCGCCAGGAAAGGTCATTTGCGTGATGCTCCATACGCGTCGCCAGAACAAGATCATTCTCGCTTTCAACCAGGGCGGAGGCCAGCTTATTGAGACCGTCCGTCGTGTTATTTACGTAAAAGCAGGTGTACTTTTCCGGATCCGCGCCGAGGAAATCGAGCACCTTGTATCTCGTCTTATGATAGAGCGTAGTGGAATGATTGGATTTCTGCGAAAATCCGCGGCCGATCGAGCCGTACATCGAAAGCTCGCGCGTCACCGCATCCAGCACCGGCTGAAGAGCCGGAGTCGTCGCAGCATTGTCGAAATTAACCAGTGTCGTCTCCGTGCCGTCCGAAAGCTCAACCGGCTCATTGAGACCCACGACGTAATCACGGATATTGTCGATCGTATAGACGTTTCCATCATCTGCAGAGGGGAATACCTCTTCAGCTATAGACTCCGCTCCGGAAACAACTTCAGAAGTTACTGCCTCTTCGGCTGCGGACTCCGCTTCGGGATTAACTACAGAAGCTGCCGCTGCTTCGGCTGCGGACTCCGCTTC
>CADBRO010000021.1 GCA_902797075.1 uncultured Lachnospiraceae bacterium | reverse complement strand
CTCAGCGATCTTCTTTGCAGCTTCGCCAAGTTCCGTCCATGTAGTTGCATTTACGATGTCTTCCGTCACGCCGGCTGCGTCCGCGAGGTCTTTTCTCACGAAGACGACCTGTCCGCCGCGGAGAACGATGTAGTTCGTCACGCCGTAGATCGCGTCGCCGAAGGAAGTACCCTTGATCAGGTCGCCCTCGAGAGCGAGAAGGTCCTGGCCTTCTTCTTCGAGGTATTCGCTGATGTCAAGCAGCTGGTTTGCAGCTCTGTAGGAAACATAGGAAGCTCCCGGAACCGGTGTATACATGATGAGGTCGAGTTTCTCGCCGGCCTGAATCTGCATCGGGATCTGTGTGCCGTATGTAGCGGCGTCATACCAGGAAATATTAGCGTGAACATCAATCTCGTCTTCGATGATTTCATTAACGGCATCCTCGATCGGCTGCGTTACACTCTCATCCATCGGAGCGAAGCACATAAGAGCGATATTGATCTCGGCAAGATCCTCGTCTTCTTCATCTTCGTCCTCATCCGCATAAACATCGACAGCGCCGGCGTATGTGTATGCCGGAATGAATGTCGCAGACAGAACTCCTGCAAGAAGCAGCGCAAGAATTTTCTTCTTCATAGTGTCCTCCATTTCATCTTGGCGGTTTACCACCAGTTTTCGGTTTGTATCCCTAATGTAATTGTTTTTTCCCTGTGTTTCTATTCATTTCTTGTCCGAAATCGCCCGATCGCACTATTCATTTTTTCCGGTTCTTCCGGCACTTTGATATGTTTCTGAAACATATCAAATTTAGTATCTGATTTTATATCCGTATTTCCATTTTACTCAATCATCCACCGTCGTTTTTGGGAATTCTGCCGATTTTTCTTGATCGTTTCGCAAAAAGTTGACACATTTTTTCAGAATGTGTAAAAATTAAACCATTCTATTTGCCTTTTCTATCAAGCCGCATCGGATTTCGGATCACTGTTTGAAATGCCGACGCCGGCGGTACGTCCGCTCATTTTATGACGGACTTCGGTTTGTTTCACTATGTTTCATGTTTTGGAGGTCTTAAGAGGCACCCCGGCTTCAGGAGTTATGAGCGAACGGAAAGCAACCATCTATGATATCGCGAAAAAGACAGGCTGTTCACCGGCCACTGTTTCGCGTGCCATCAATCACCCGGAGCAGGTCGGATCCGTAACGCTCGATGCGATCCGGGAAGCGATGGCAGACGAGAGCTTCCGGAAAAGAGGATACCGCATGCCGGGCGGCAGGGACAGGGTTCTGACCGGTTCCTACCTGCTTTCGATTCCAAGCCCCGGCAATCCGTTCTACGGCCAGATTATTGAGGGAGCCGCTGCCGCGGCAGCAGCGCATAACTGCCAGATTCTGATCAGTTATTCCATGTATCTTGAGCGCTCCGCCTCCGGAATCTCATTTTCAGAGAATCTGAATCTGTTTGACGGCCTGATCATCATGTCCGGCATCGACGACAGGGAACTTGCCGGTCTTTCCGAACGGATCCCCTTAATCCAGTGCAGCGAATACAGCGAGGAAACCGATACCGTCTCCTGTGTCAGCATCGACGACGCCGCCAGCATCCGGAAATCGGTCGATTACCTCGTCTCGACGGGACACCGGCATCCCGCCTATATTTCATGCCCCACGCAGATGCGCTACGCCAGGCGCCGTCTCCGCGGTTTCCGCTCCGCCTGTGAAGCTTCCGGCATCACGGTTCCGGATTCCGCGGTCATTATTCTGCCGCAGACCGGATTTGACGTCGCCCACAGCGCCGCGCTCCGTCTTCTTTCGGCCTCTCCGCGTCCCGACGCAATCATCTGTTCATCTGATATTTACGCCATCGCCTGCCTGAAAGCAGCCCTCGAGCTCGGAATCCGCATCCCGGAAGAGCTGTCCGTCGTCGGCTTCGACGACATCCCGCAGGCGTCCATGACGCAGCTTGCCCTGACGACAATCCGCCAGCCCCGCTACCAGCTCGGCTACACCGCATTTGAGACTCTGTACCGGGAAATCCAGGAACCCGGCGTGCATAAACAGAGGATTTTTCTTCCGACTGAGCTCATTATACGCGAAACGACCGGCATGCGCCGGCCGTTATAACGGATTCTGATCAACGTGTATAGCAGGGTCATCCGCCCGCCGCAAAGCGGATTGCGGATGACCCGTGTTTTATAATTATTCTGCCGGGAACACGTGGATGCTGCCGATCCCGTTCGGCGGCAGCGTGATCATCAGCTCCAGCGTCTGATTTTTCACCGGCGTCGAAGCCACGAGAATCCGAGGGACGCTGATCCGCTTCAGATATTCGACGTCCCTCCGGTCAAGCGCATCCGTTCTTCCCATCCGGTTCCACTCATCCTCCACGCTTCCGTGGTCCGCGTCAAGGATACGTGTCTTTACCGTATAGTTTCCATCAGGCACCCCGCTGATCACATACCGGAAGAGACGTCTTCTGCCCGCAAAAAGCCCCTCTCCTTCTTCCTTTCCGTCATATCTCTCACGCTGCTCCACCACATCGAAATATTCATCTCCGGGATGAACGTAATTGTGGCAGACGATGCGGTACCGCCCTCTTCCCTCTGACGTGATGATCCCATTTTCATCAGAGGCCAGATAGAAGCTGCCAAGACGGTTGAAGAATTCGAATCCGTAAAATGCCGGCTTGCAGATCCCGTCCTTGCTTAAAAGGCCGCCGCTGCCGTCCAGCAGGTGATCGGTATCGTAGAATCCGGAGAAAAGATCCGATCCGAACCAGTACCCCGCCGCATCGACCTTTCCGATCATCTGCATGAGGCTCCGGACGATGTACGCTCCTTTATAGAGCCCGTCGTTTAAGGGATCCCTGTTTACGAACGTGCTGTTCCACTCGCTTAAGTGCAGCTCCGCCTTCATTCCGCTTTCCCTTATGATCCGGTCCACCTTCTCCGTGAAGCGGCGGACGTAATCATCCTTCCGGTACACGATCATACCCTCCGGCGCGTCCTCCGGAAGCGGGTCGAGAAAGCCGTTGTCAAACGGGTAGAGGTAGACCGACACGAAATCGGGCTGCGAGAAGCGGGCACTCCATTTTGTGATCATTTCCTCAAAATGGTTTCCGTATTCACGGCTGAAGCCGGCTCCTCCGATCCGGATTCCGGGAACCTGGCTCTTCACTCTCTGATAGATTTCCTCAAAGACGTCCAGATAATCGTCCACGTCCTGCATCCGCGGATCAAGCCAGAGCTCCAGACACCATTTTTCGACATACTCTTCGCCGTAAAGCCTCACGTAGTGCCGCAGAAAAGCCTCGAGAAATGCGTAAAACTGTTCGATCGTATGGAACGGAGTCGTGCGCTCCTCGTAGACCAGGGTGCGGGACAGCCGGTCCATCAGCTGCACCGGCTTAAAACCGATGTCGATATACGGAAGCATCTGATGATTGTAGAGATACGCGATCGCCGCGTCGAGCCTCGAAAAGCTGTAGCTGTGATCCGGATTGCCGTCGTAGAGCGTGAGCTCCGGAGACCAGATATCCCAGAAACGGACGTACTGAAATCCCAGTGAATTATGGAGCTCGGTGAGATGCTCCTGCATGTCCGCCCGCAGAAGGTCGCGCGCGAAACCGGCGTTGATAATCCGCGACCAGAAGCGCCGCAGAAGCCTCGTATTGCCGTCGGTTGCGGTAAGCGTCTGCCCGTCCGGGGACACGCCCTCGGCATCGGACGCATTTTTCTGCATATATTCCCGGATCTTTCTCTCAAGCTCGTCATTCTGCTTCGAGGCGTCCATCCTTCGCGCGTCTTCTCCCGCCGGGCGGCTCTCTCCGTGACTTCTCCGGTAATCCGAAGGCGTTATGCCGAAGCGGCGGCGGAATTCGCGGTTAAATGCGGCCGCATTCGGGAAGCCGTTCTCAAGCGCGATGCGGATCAGCTTCTCCTCCGTTCCCTTCACCTGCTCCACGGCGTGACTCATCCGGATGTCCATAAGGAGAGTCCCGAAATTCTGACCGAACTGCCTGCGGATGTAGCGCGAAAGATACCCTTCCGAAAACCAGGTGAGGCCGGAAAGATCCGCCAGAGTCACCGGTTCCGCATAGTGCTGGTGGAGGTACGCGAGGATCTGCGTGCGCACGGACTCGTCGTCCCTCTTCTTCTCGATGATGGACGCCTTCTTTTCGGAAATGCAGTCCTTCCGCAGCACATAGAGAAGCTCCCACACAGCGGATTCGATCAGAAGGCCCTCGGCCTCGTCCCGCCTTTCATAGCAGCTGAAGCAGCGCCGAAGGAGCGGCACGATCCTGCTGCGCACTTCGTCCGGATCCTGCTGCGAAAAGCAGGTCACCTGCATTTTCTGAAGGTCAAAGCAGTTCCGGACGGTGTCCTCGTCAAATCCGAGGATTCCGAGAAGACCGTCCTCCGCGAGCCTGAAAGAATAATACTCGGACGGATTGACCGCCAGATAATCGCCTGCGCGCACCGTCCACACATGGTTTCCCTTTGTGACGGAAGCCGTTCCGCTCAGCATATAAAGCATTCTGAGATTCCGGAAAACGCCCTCCGTCTTCTCCCTGCTGTCGGTAATCCGAAGCGCGGCAGTCCTCAGCATCAGACCTTCCCTCCATTTTCATTGCTGTAACGGGAAAAGACCGGTCCGAAAATCGCCGTCAAAAACCAGGTGACAAGCACCGGAACGATGATAACGGAAATCGGCAGGATATAGATAATGACCGCGCCGGCGGCGATAAGGAGCGCCGCAAGAACACTCGCGCCGAGATGGCGCACCGAAAGCAGCAGGGCATTTTTCAGAATCTGCCTAAGGCTGTTCTCGAAGCTTGCGATCTGTGAAAATACCCACACGGAATAGATCAGCAGCAGGACCTGCAGAACCCGGAAGAAAATATACATGTTGCCGATGGCGCTGCCATTTTCAAGAAATGCCTTCATGAGCCGGACGTCCATCTCAAACACCAGAAGAACCGCGGCGATGACCGCGCCGGCCGGAAGCGTCTGCCTCCAGTTTTTCCGGAGAGATTCGATAAATCCCTGCGGGACGTAGCCCCGGTCATTTTTGAGGTTCCTCTCCGTTACGTCGTAAAGCGCGGTAAATGAAGCCCCGATGGTGAAAACAGGGATGCAGGCGATCAGAAAAAGTACTCCGGCAATGACGATGGACCAGAGCTTCCGGATCAGGGACATGATCGGTCCGTCATAATCAAACAGTTTCATCGTGATATCCTCCCTGCCACTTTAGTGGCGCTCGTCCTCATTTTCAAACAGTTCGCAGAAGCGGCCCGCGAACGACGGCTTCTCACCCGCCATATAAAGATGGGAAATGTCGCCGAGCCTGAGCGCCCGGAATACCGCGGTTCCCTTCTGCCGCTCCTCTGTCACGAATTCGCTGACCGAAGTCGTAAGAAGCGACATTCCCTGAAGAAAGACGAACGGCGAGGTGTTCATGAGATGTGAAATGAGCACCGAGGCCGCGCCGAGATGGCAGAACACGGCGATCGTCCGGTCCGTTCCGAGATCCGTCCTGTAAACCAGTCCGTCGCGGCGGTAGCCGTATTCGGAAAGAAGGCTGTCGAACTGTTCCGTCACGAGATCATAATAAAACGGCAGATCATTCGTCTTTGAAATGAGGCTTTCCCGCCACCCTGTCCGCTCAAAGAGCTCCGGATGGTCTGCCATATAGGACGGTACGATGTCCCACGCGATGCGCGGAGCATATTCGGGAAGTCTTCCGTCCGCGTCCGGCATAAACTGCGCAAGGTCCGACGGGCGGTAGCGGGTCACAAGGGTCGGAATATCCGGATCCGGAGGGTTCTTCATCGGCTTTGAGTTCGGGTACGCCTTTAGAAGCTCCGGATTGCCGTTTACATTCATCATGGTCAGAAATTCCATCACGGAGTCCCGCACTTCTACGCGCCTGCCCGGAAGGATGTCCCGCTGCCGCCGAAGGAGAGCTTCGTATGCCTCCTCCGGAGTCAGCGCTCCCCCGCTAAGAGCGGATATGCTGTAGGACGCGGTCCGCATCGCGCGTCCCATCGGAGACACGAAGATATCCCCGATCCCGAGATCCGCTGCGGTTTTCGAAAGGGCGGCGGCTTCCCGCGCGCCCTTTTCGGTCAGTGTGTCATGTTTGTAATCGGGGTCGCCGTGCCGTATAAATAAAATTCTCATATATCAGCCTCTTTGCAAGTCTTATACTTCCGGCAGCTGTGCCGGTTTATTCAGATCCCGCCGTTCTATTTTCATCAGATGCTTCAGCTGCTGTGTCTTCCGTGGTGGGCGCTTCCGTCTCCGGTGCTTCTGAGCAGGATGCTTCCGCGCCGGACGCTTCGGTCTCCGGCTCTTTTGAGCAGAATGCTTCTGCGGCGGGCGCTTCCGTCTCCGCGCTCATGTCTCCTGCAGCTGCGGGAAATACCTCCCGGTATTCGCTTGCCATATCATCTTTCCCGCATCTCTTAAGACGGGAAAATACGAAATTTCTGATGATATCGTAGAGAACCGCAAAGACCGGCACGCCGATCAGCATGCCGACAAATCCCCACAAGGATCCGAATACCAGGATGGAAAACAGAATCCAGAATCCGTCCAGTCCGAGCTGGTTTCCGAGAATCTTCGGGACGATGAAATTTCCGTCGAGCTGCTGAAGAAGCAGGATAAACACCACAAAAATGATGCACTTTACCGGCGAAACCGTCAGGATCAGAATCGCAGACGGAATCGCTCCGATATACGGACCGAAGAACGGTATAAGATTGGCCACGCCGACGACGATACTGACGAGTACTGCATACGGCATCCTCGCGATGAGCATAAAGACAAAGCAGAGAAGCCCTATGAGCAGAGAATCCAGCAGATTTCCGCGGATAAAACCGCTGAACATGCTATCCGCATACCGCACCTCTTTCATGATCCAGTCCGCGTTCTTTTCCGGAACGATGGCGTACAGCGACATCTTTGCCTGAGCCGCGAACTTTTCTCTCTTGGACATCAGGTATGCCGAGATAATGCATCCGAGACCGAAGTTCTTCACGACATCCACGATTCCGAGGAAACTCGACGTCACATTCGGGATCAGCGTCTTAAGAAATGGAAGGAAATCCGTCGACAAAAATGTGCTGATCTTGTCGGTGACAGTCGCAACGGCTGTCTCTATGGTCTCTACAACGTCCGCGGGGAGACCGCTTGCGCCGAGGCCTTCTATCCATTTCTGAAACCCCGCTACCGCTCCCGGAATCTGGGCGATAATTCCCGAAATGCTCGTCACAACCTCCGGGAGAACCGCCATAACCAAAAAAATGATCAGAAGCAGCAGGAAAACAATGGACAGGATGACAGAAATCAATCGTATAATTCCCTGCCGTTTTCCGATTTTTCCTTTATCGAGAACATACGTGAAAAATTTCTCAAGGGCACGGCATACCGGCACAAGAAGATAGGCAATGACGCCTCCCCAGATAAAAGGCTTCATGATACTGAGCACTCTTGACGCAGCCCCGCTGAATATGCTGTTTTTAAAGAAAAAAAGCACGATAATACAGATCACGGCTGCTGTGGCTGCAATTCCTGTAAGAAAATCCCGAAGCCGTATTTTTTCATTCTTATCGTCCATAGTGTCTCCTTTCGGTTACCGCGTCAGCTTTTTCATCCAGTGGCCGTAATTGACCTTGATGAACGCAGGCACGCATTTAAACACCTGATCCGCGTTGAGGCAGCACATGACGATCACCGGTGATGCCTTAACGACGAACGCCATGATAAAGGACAGCGGCAGAACGATGCACCAGATGCTGACAAGATCCAGCTTCATCGTAAACGCCGTATCGCCGCCTCCTCTTACAATACCGTTATTGCACGGCATCTGATAGGACATCGTGACCGCAATGAGAGACAGAATCCGAAGGAAGGTATCCGCCATTTTCATAGTCTCGGGTTCAAGCTTGTAAAGAGACAGCACCGGAATCCGGATGAAGAAAAGTACGATTCCGGCCGTAACGCCGATCATGATAAAGAGAATCTGCAGTGTCCGTGCGTAGCTTTTTACTTTTGCCACGTCGCCCTCGCCGACCGTTTTTCCCATAATGAACGCCGTCGTCCCGGCAGACGCGACCGGCATGGATTTGACGACGGAATAAAGCGTCGTCGCAGCGCTGTTCGCCGCGATCGCCCTGGCGGTCATATGGCCGAGGATCGCATTTTGGATTGCATTGTTGAAGCCCCACAGTCCCTGAACGACAAACATCGGAAATGTCACCCGCGCGTAGTCCCTGGTAAGCGTCCTGTCCACAGCGAGATAGTCACGGAATCCGAGGTGAAGGTTCTTCTCCTTTCTCATGATGAAGATAAGAAGGATTCCGAGTTCCGCGATACGGGAAACCAGCGTGCCGATCGCCGCGCCGGTGACACCGAGCCTCGGGGCCCCGAAATGCCCGTAAATCAGCGTGTAATTGATGCTGCAGTTGATGCAGAGCGCCACGACCGAAAGGATCAGGGCAATATTGACGATTCCGGTAGCCCGGAGGGTCGCAAGAAGAATCTGGGTGATGAAGAAGAAAATATAGGTGAAGCGGATGATCCGCATATACTCCATGCCCTGGGCGATGATTGCCTCATCATTCGTAAATGCCTGCATGAGGAGACGCGGGCAGAACGAAGCAGCGATGAAAAGAACGCAGCAGATGATAAGTCCGGCTCTCATGGCGGTCGAGCTGACCAGTTTCACGGGACCGTACTGGCGCTTTCCGACGTACTGGCTTCCGAGTATGACGATTCCTTCGCCGATTGCAGCCAGCATCTGCTGATAAATGAACTGAATCTGATTGACCGCCGCGACGCCGGAGAGCGACGCTTCGCTGTATGCGCCGAGCATGATGTTGTCGGCGAGATTGACGCTTAAGGTGATGACATTCTGGAGAACCATCACGATGAGCATAGAGAAAAATAATTTGTAGAAGCTTCTGTCTTTGACCATAATTCTTCAGCACTCCCTAAAGGAATATTATAAAGAATCAGGCGGGCAAATGTATAGCTACATTTGGAAGTCGGGGAGGAAATCTTCTTTCCGGGAGGGTAATTAAGCCCCGGCGGAGAGGTCTGGCCTCTCCGGGCCTACTGTTTTCAATCTTGCTCTTCCCAGTGGGTCCGGTCCGGGCTTGGCGGACCTACTGGATTCCCGCTTGCCCTCTCTGATGGGTCGCGGCAGGCCTCTGCGGACCTACCAGCTTTCGGGGTGTGTCCTATTGGTGGGTACGACCAGCTTGCTTCTTACCTACCGATTTTTAATTGGTTTCTTCTGGTAGGTTCCAGCAGGCTGGCGCGGACCTACCAGCTTTCGGGGTGTGTCCTATTGGTGGGTACGACCAGCCTGTTTCTTACCTACTGATTTCTGATTAGTTTCTTCTGGTAGGTTCCGAAGGACCGGTGCGAACCTACCAGCTTTCGGGGGGTGTCCTATTGGTGGGTACGGCCAGCCTGCTTCT
>CADBRO010000020.1 GCA_902797075.1 uncultured Lachnospiraceae bacterium | reverse complement strand
TCCCTGTTACCATTTGTCTTTGCCGACTTGTAGTATACAGGTAAATCCACGAACCTACAAATCGGAGGTCATTACATATTGTCTAAGACATCGTATTCCGGATACGGGAAAGCATAAAGAGGGCTGCCGCATCGCTTATTTCAGCGATGCGGCAGCCCTCTTCTCTTTCGTCCTGAAAGCCTGGTTTCCTAGGCTCGACTTTCAGCCTTCCTGTAATTCTCCATGCAGCTTCTGTACTCGTGATTCTCCCCGAAATACCGTTTCGTGATCTCGGCGCTTCTAAGAAACAGTTCCGCCGCGGTCTTATGATCGCCGAGACAGTAACAGCAGTGCGCCTTTGCGGCAAGGACCGCGCCGCCGTGGGGATGCGATGCGGGATCCGGCATCAGCTTCAGCGCCTCATCCGCATATTCGAAAGCTTTCTTTACATCCCCAAGCTGCATGTACATCTGAGCGATTCCCGAAAGGGAAAGAGCCTGTTCCGCTTCCGTTCCGGGATGACCCGCAAGCGAAGAAAGCGCTGTCTGAAACATGCGTATCGCCTTTTCGTATTCCCCAAGTTCCGCTGCCACCGCCGCATGATTATTATAGAGTCCCGCAAGCGCGTAAAAATTCCCGTTCCCGGATTGAACAAGCAGCTTCTCCGAGGCAGAAAAATCAGCTTCTGCGACGTCAAGTTTCCCCATAAACCGGTACGCCGTCGCGCGGTTCATAAGGGCAATCGCGTACGGCTCGCTCTCCGCAAGTCCCATCTCCCGCAGTTTCATAAGCAGCTTGTCATAAAGCGGAAGGCAGGCGTTCCACTCATTTCTTCCCCGGTAATAGGAACCTGCCTCATTGCAGACCGCAACGGCAAGCCTGTTCTCCTCGTCCGTGCCTCCGGAGGCATCGAGAATCTTCAGCTGCTCCTCGAGAAATCTCCTGACCTCATCCTGATTTCCCTTCTCGTACAGGTCATCAAGAACTCTGTAGAACTCCTCATTTGTCATACGCTTATTTCCTTTCCTCCGCCGCTTCCGCCTGCGCTGCCGAACAAAAACCATATTCCCGCATGGTATTGTCCAGAATTTCCTCACAGAGGTTCCGCCCCTCTTCTTCCGCGGAAAGCGCGTATTCGAGGTACCGCTTCAGGGTTCTCTCCGAATACGTCGCAAGCTCACCTCTCCAGTATGTCTCGGAAGATGTAATTCCAAAGGCATCCTCTGAGCTCTCCACCGGACGGGCGTTCGCGAAAAGCGCGGGATACATCTCCGCACACTCCCGGTTCCACGCAAGATGAATACCGCTGATCCTGTCAATCATCTGAATCGCCGCTTCCGACAGCTTTGGAAGAGTATCTTTTATCTCCGAAAACCTCTGCGGATCCGTCGATTCCATCATCCTGGCGTATTTCTCGGCCGGCAGATTTCTTCCGTTTGACGCGGCTTCCGCAAGATCCAGCGCATAAGACTCAAGCGATTCCGTGTTCCATGCGCGGAACTGGCTTCTTCTCATGATTTCGAATGTTCTTCTGTCATCCTGGCAGTCCGCCCTGCCGCCGATATTGCTGACAGACTGAAACATTGCCCATTCACCTTCAATGATGATTTCCGCAAGGTCCATATCACCACCGTTACCGTTCATCTCATTACCCCGCAAGCACATGCAGGCTTTTGATCGCGGGATCCTTTATCCTTTCCATGATCTCCCCGCAGTGCGCGATCAGAAATGAATCGCCTCGTTCGCAAATTCCCTGCCTGACAAGCTCATCCAGAACATCCGACGAGATCGTCTCTATGAGATCCGCTCTGTGGCCGGGATCATTTTCAGAAACCAGCTCCGCCAGAAGCTGCCGTGATTCAGGAAGAATTTCCAGCTGCTCCATGCCCCTGTGAGCCCATTTATAAAATGGCATATATTTGCGGTTCAGCAGATAAATCATGGAGATGCTGCTCTCCGCAAACTTCGCGAGAGCGGAAAAGGCCGCCACGGATTCGCCCCTCCGCACGCAGCGCAGATAATTGTACTGGCCGGACTGCGCCATTTCCGCTGCTCTTGCGGCGATCTTTTTTACACGCACATCCTCCGGATAGAATCCCTGCAGCCGCTCCCTGATGCGCGAAAACTCACCGTCCGGATCGGTAAAAACCTTTCCGTTCGTGACGACAGACAGAT
>CADBRO010000019.1 GCA_902797075.1 uncultured Lachnospiraceae bacterium | reverse complement strand
ATCCTGAAGTTTTCCGCCATTCTTCCGCATATCCGCCATTTTGCAGATAATCCGCACAGCGATGTATGCGCCGTCATCGGAAAAATAGTTACCGCGGAATGCGCCGTGGCCTGACGTCTCGATCGCAAGTTCGCATTCTTCACCCTTCGCGTTCAGCTCGACGCCCTTGCCGATGACGTTCTTATATCCGCGCTTAAACCGGAGATGGCGGAGATGGAGCTCATCTTCAAGGAAGACAGCCAGCTCATCCGATGTAACGGAGTCGGTTACAACCGTCGATCCCGGATATTCCGGAGCAATGATCGCAGAAAGGAGCGCGATCAGAGTATTCCTGTTGACCTCTGTTCCGTCATTGAGGACGACAGCTCCGCGGTCGCCGTCGCAGTCAAAAATAACGCCGAGATCCGCCCCTGCCGAAAGAACTGCAGAGCGGACAGCCTGCATCGCTTTCTCATTTTCAGGGTTCGGGATGTGATTCGGAAATGTTCCGTCCGGCTCAAGGTAGACGCTGCCGCTGATATCCGCCCCGAGTGCCGAAAGAATGCGGTCCGCAAAGAAGCCGGACGCGCCGTTTCCTGCGTCGACGACGATATGAAGACCCTCGAGGGGCTTATCGAACTGATCCGCCTTAACCGACTCGCAGATCAGTTTTTTCATCTGATCGGAATAAACCGTAACCATATCAAAGGGCGCAGCTGCCGGGCCTTCCGGAAGCTTCGTGACCCTGATGAAATCCTCCTCATCCGGAACCGCAAGCTCATCTGCGGAAGCAGCGGCATTTTCAAGGATCACTTCCAGATCCGTCTTTTCGATTCCGCCCTTCGGAGTGAAGAATTTCATTCCGTTCCGGTTAAACGGAAGGTGGCTTGCCGTAATCATGACAGCGCCGTCAAAGCCGCTCTCCGGGAGCACGGTAGACTGAAACATGGCCGGTGTAGTGATAAGGCCGCAGTCAAATACCTCTGACGGAGCAAGTCCTCTGATGCAGGCATCCTTCATCATCTCAGCGGTTACGCGGCTGTCATGGCCGACGCCGATCTTCAGCGAATCCGCCGGCTTTCCGCATTCGTCCGCCAGCCAGAGTGAAAACGCGCGCGCAATCAGAGTAACAAGGCCGGGCGTCAGTGTGCGTTCCTCGCCTTCTGCAGCGAGAGCCGCTCCTCTCACGTCATTTCCGTTCTTCAGTCTCATAAATAATTCTCTTGTTTCCATCATCTACAGACCTTTCTTAATTAAATCTTATGAAAAACGAGATGCATTAAACGATCCTATGAGTCCCTTCCAGCTTCCCGCGTTATTGATATAGCGCAGATAGGGCTGCGTGTACTTTTTCCACGACGGCGTATCCATGTACCGGAATACAGCTGCAGAACGTTTCGGATTTGAGAACGAGCTTCCGTAGATACCCAGGCTGAAGCCTCCTGCCACCTCGCCCGGATCATCCTTTTCGCGGTGAATGCCGATCATGTCGATATTCGGGTTAAACTCCGCCAGATAGTAGGAGTAGGCAATCGCGGCGGCCTGCGCCTCCTGCATGGAAACTCCCGAGTAGACCGAACTGTATCCTGTCTCCGGCAGGATAATATGCACTCCCTTCCCGTACGTCTTCTTAATATACGACACAATATATTTCAGATTCAGCATCGTATACTGCTGTGAAGATGCGGAGTCCGTCACAAGACGGCTGCGGTTCCAGAATCTCGGATCCTGTTCCGGCGACGGGTACGGATGAAGCGCGACGTCAAAATGAACTTTTCCGTGCTTCTTAATATAGCTCGAAAAGGATGAAAGAAGCTTCTTTGCATTATACGACCCGCTGAGCTTAAAGGAAAGATTCCAGTTATGATCAAAGCAGATATAGGTTCTCGCATTTGACCACCTGCTCTTTACTGCTGTATTAAACAGACGGTACTGTTCCGCAAATGCCTTTACATAGTCGTTGTAGCTGACATTTCCGGTGTAATTATAACGGATGTACTGATTCGATTCGTTGCCGAAAATCCAGTTTGCCAGCAGCGCCCCGTCCTTCGTAAAATACTCTGCGAGACAGGAAAAGAGCGCTTCCAGTTTTTTCCGGTTGGAATCCTTCGTGTTGATCGCGAAAATCGTTGAGCCCGACTTGTCTCCCTGTGCAGCCTTCGGATGCATATACTGCGTCATCGATCTGCCTGAGAGATAGAAGACGCCCGTCGCGACGATTCCGGCGTTCTTCAGTTTTTTAAGCTGCGACTGATACGAAAGGATCGACGATGAGAAATAATAGGTCTTTCCCTCGTACCTGTAGCTGAGTCCTGAACCCGACAGGAAGTGCTCGATCGGGAAATCGACAAGGACATGGCTGCATTTCAGTTCGATCGCCTTATTAATATAGGTGTCGGTTCCGATCAGGATTTTCAGACCTTTTTTCGTCCCTCTCGCAGGCTTCGGAAATGCGGTCCTGTTCGACGCGCAGGCTGAAGGATTCTCAATATAAAAGAAATTGCTGCATACCCTCCAGGTTCCGTCCTTCTTTTTGGCGGCAATATAGAACTTTTTCTGAAGAACCGACTTCGAATTATTCTTGTTCAGCGGAATCGTCATGGAAATCGACGCCGCGGATTTTGCCGTCGCAGAGGGAGACAGCCCCTTGACGCCCGATATATACGATACCTGCGGAAACAGCCCGATTGTGATCCCCTTCGTCCCGCTCGAAGTCGCCTTTACCGTAACGTTCGAGCCGCTTCCCGTGATTTTACAGGATGTAATCGCGACTTTAAGCTTTCCGTCATCATATTTGGCGGATGAGGAGCCGGAGGATGCCTTCCCTTTCCTTCCTTCGTCCCTGCCGTAACGGACGTAGTGCCTGAGGACCCTGAGGTCGTCGTCGCCTACTTTCTTTACAACATCCGGGTTATGCTTTACATAGTAAAAGTAGTCGTATTCCTTCGAATAATCAACTCCCATGTACGTGGTCGCGGGGTTTTTCATCTTCGAAACTCCGGTCGCGGTTCCCGTCCTCTTTGCGGAATTCCAGCCGTAACGGATGTAGTGAAGATAATATTTTTTGTAATCATAAACATATTTCCGGCGGAGATCCTTATTGGCGTAACGGTAGGAATTCACGTCAAAACCGGCACATCCTCTCAGCCTCTTCTTCAGTCCCGTCGTTGCGAAATACTGCAGCACCTTCTGGTCATTACCGCCGTATTTTTCACTGATCGAGGGGTATCTCTTCACAAAGTACGAGTAGTTATAGACTCTCTTGTAGTCCACACCCTTATATACCGTCGGATGGGAAGCGCCGAAGACAGTCCACGGCACAGCGACAGCCGTAATAAGCGCAGCTGCCGCAACGCAAAGCAATAGTTTCCTTCTTGGAGCTGTACAGATTTTCATGTTACCTCCGCAGCCGGACAAAACAAAAATTTACAGATGCATCAATTATATCACACATGTGTAATTCTTTTGTAACTTTTCTGCAACTTTACGGTAAAAGAAGTATTCTTTTTACTTTGAGCCATGCCGGCAGTTACGCGTCCTTCGGACGCTCACTGTCGCGGCATTCGCCGTATGCT
>CADBRO010000018.1 GCA_902797075.1 uncultured Lachnospiraceae bacterium | reverse complement strand
TCCTCATTGTGGGCAGATTATAGCGATCGTAAAAGCAACAGGCGTCCCCATTGTTTGCTGCGGAGAACCTATGGCTGAAATGGTTCCTGGTACTACGGACGCTTCTCTTGAAAAACATGTGCCTGTTGTTAACGTTGAGGGAAACACGGTGCATGTAAGAGTTGGTTCTGCAGCTCACCCGATGGTTCCTGAGCATTATATCGAATGGATCGCAATACAGACAAAACTAGGCAACCAGCGTAAACAGCTGTCTCCGGGAGACGAACCGAAAGCCTGTTTTTCCATCTGCGATGGTGATGAGGTTGAAACGGTATATGCTTATTGCAATCTGCATTCTCTTTGGAAAGCTTGAATTCAAAATACTGCATTTATCATCTGCTGAACCATGCTGCTAAGGCAAGTCGGCATATGATGGAATCAGACAGCAAGGCACTCTGCAGCAGCAGAGTGCCGTTTTTATATATGTCTGCTTATTCAGATTGTTTCCAATCGCCGAAAACGCCTGAACCGGTTTTTTCCAGCTTCAGGAAATCGGCCACAATATGATTGTGGATACCATATCTGTTCCGGTCATTGGCAGCCGGGAACAGAAAAGGAGGAGTCCCATAGGCCTGTGCAAGACTTAATTCCGGTTTAGACTAAAAATGGTCTTTCTGACCTGAATTTAGAATTTTTCTTTACAAATTTTAAATTTTACCTCATACTCTGTTTTTGCTGTCTTAATGTCAAAATAATTATTGACAAAACCATTGGAATGGGTAGATAATGCGAACAGAGCGAAACGTTTCACTTTCAAGGTTGTTCGTTAAAACGCAGGAAGAGGAGGACACACTTTGGCTGCAACAATCAAAGATATAAGAGAAGTGACAGGCCTTTCGCTTGCTACGATCTCTAAATATTTGAATGGCGGTAACCTGCTTCCTGAGAATAAAGCAAAAATCGAAAAAGCAATCGATGAGCTGCATTATGAAGTGAATGAAATGGCCAGGGGCCTTGTCACCAGCAGGAGCAAAGTGATCGGCGTTGTCGTTTTTGATATTGCAAATGTTTTTACCTGTACGCTGCTTAAGTATCTCGGAGAGCGCTTCCGAAGTGCCGGTTACGCTGCCATGATCTGCGACTCACAGAATAACGAACAGATAGAAGCAGAGAACATACGCTTTCTGATCAGCAAAAAAGTGGATGGAATGATCGTTATTCCCGTGGGATTAACAGCCGAGTTCCTTAATCCGGCCCTGAGAGCGGAGATTCCGGTGGTACTGATGGACCGCTCGGTGGATGGCTCCGGCGTCCAGTGCGTAAAGGTGGATAATAGAGAATCTTCTTACAGAGCGGTAGAAATGCTGTATGACTACGGTCATCGAAAGATCGCTATGATTGGATCAGATATAGAAGTGACCGGTAAGGAACGTGAACAGGGCTGCCGGCAGCTGCTGAAGGATAAGAAGATAGAGGTTCCTCCGGAATACATGAAGATCGGACGCCACAGTATTGAACATGGCTATAAAAGCATGCAGGAGCTTTTGAAACTGGAAGAGCCGCCGACCGCCATCTTCATGGGCAATTTTGAGATCATCCTGGGGGCCGTAATGGCCCTGAACGAATCTTCCTTCCAGTGTCCGCACGATGTATCGCTGATCGGTTTTGACGACCTGATCATTTCAAATCTTTCAAATCCAAGAATAACTCTGGTAGTGCAGCCGCTGCAGGATCTTGCGGAAAATGCGGCGAAGCTGCTTCTTGGAAAAATGGATAAGGACAGGAATTCTTCAGACGAAGAGCCGGAAGAAGACACGCAGATGCCGGGAGATCTGATCCTGCCTGCCAGGATTGTAGAAGGAAATTCAATCGCAAGAGTGGAATAGAGAAGTGTTTTAAAAGGAGAAAGCGCAATGATTGATCCGAAAACAGTACCGATGTTTCGGTTAGGTGACGGTGGAAGTATCCCTTGCATCGGCATGGGTACCTTCGGTTCGGACAGAGTCAGCCCGGATGAGGTTGCCGGGGCTGTCGCGGGCGGTATCCGCGCTGGATACAGGCTGTTCGACTGTGCGGCCTGTTACGGTAATGAAGAGCAGATCGGCAAAGTGTTCCGCGAAGCCTTTGATGAGGGCGTGGTGAAAAGAGAAGATCTGTTCATCATGACAAAGGTCTGGAATGACATGCACCGCGAGGTTGAGAAATCCTGTTTAAAGAGTATTGAGGATCTTCAGTGCGATTACCTCGACATGCTGTTTATCCACTGGCCGTTCCCGAACTATCATGCGCCGTTCTGTGATGTGAATTCAAGAAATCCTGATTCGCGGCCTTTCTCCGTGGAGGAATTCCTGGATACATACAGACAGATCGAAGCGCTGGTCGATAAAGGACTTGTAAAGCATATCGGCATTTCGAATATGACGATTCCCAAATTGAACGCCGTGATCGATCAGCTGCGCATTCAGCCGGCTGCCTGTGAGTCGGAAATGCATCCGTGCTTCCAGCAGCAGGATATCCTGGATTACCTTGTATCGCATGACATTCTCCCGATCGGCTATATGCCTCTTGGATCGCCGAGGCGCCCGGAACGTGATATCGAGCCGGACGACATTGCTGATATGCAGATGCCAGAACTTCAGGAGATCGCAAAGGCACACAGCGTACACCCGGCGATCATCTGCCTGAAATGGGCGCTTGCCCGCGGCGTTCTGCCGATCCCGTTCTCCGTTCACAATTATGAGGCGAACCTTAAAGCAGCCGTGACCGAGAAGCTGACAGATGAAGAGATGGCCGTGATCGCTGCACTGGAGCGCGGCAACCGTCTGGTGAAAGGCCAGGTGTTCCTGTGGGAAGGCGCGAAAGACTGGCATGATCTTTGGGATGAAGACGGCGTAATTGTTGATTGTACCGATTGTTGAGAAGACTGTGACGATTGTTTAAATATGAAGGAGGTCCAGATGAAAAACGTAATAAAGATCATCCCGAAGAGCATGATTGGTGCCACACTTCCGGGAAACAGCACAGTAGAAATGAAAGAATTTGAAGTACCGACTCCCGGTTTTGGACAGGTGCTGGTACAGACAAAGGCAAGTACGATCTGCGGTTCTGATATCCGCGCGATCTACAGAGAGCACACCGGCAAAGGCGCAGAAGGTTATATCCCCGGCATGATCGCAGGCCATGAGCCCTGCGGCGTGATCGTAAAGGAAGGCCCGGGTCTGAAAGAATTCAAGACCGGTGACCGCGTCATCGTTTACCACATTTCCGGATGCGGCGTCTGCTACAACTGCCGTATGGGCTATATGATCGCCTGTTCGAACCCGACATTCCGCCAGGCTTACGGCTGGCAGAGAAACGGCGGCATGGCTCCATACATCCTGTGCGATGAGAAGGACCTGATCCATCTTCCCGATGAACTGACCTACAAAGACGGCGCCCAGGTCGCCTGCGGTTTCGGTACAGTCTATGAAGCGCTGGAGAAGATCGGCATCTGCGGCAACGACGCAGTGCTTGTGACGGGCCTTGGCCCGGTAGGCCTTGCCACCCTGATGCTGGCGAAGGCAATGGGCGCTGACAAGCTGATTGGCGTGGAAATGAATGACTACCGTATCGATCTGGCAAAGAAACTTGGTCTGGTCGACTATGTATTTAAACCGAGTGATCACACTGTACAGGATATCCTGGATGTGACCGGCGGAAAAGGCGTAGAACGCGCCATCGACTGCTCCGCCAGCGACGCCGGACGCCAGACATGCGTAAGAGCCTCCAAAGAGTGGGCAAAGATCGCTCTTGTAGGCGAAGGCAATACCATGACCCTTAATCCCAGCCCGGATATGATGCATTCACAGAAGACCATCTACGGTTCCTGGGTAACATCCACCTGGAAAATGATGGATCTTGTAGACCGCCTGGTACGCTGGAACATCCATCCCGGCGATCTGATCACCGATGAATTCCCGATCGAGAAAGCTGATGAAGCTTATGCGCTGATGGCCAGCGGCAAATGCGGCAAAGTAGCGGTCGTATATCCGGACTGATCATTTCCGGGAGGAGAAGACGGGAAAATGTTATGCGACCGTCGACCTTGGCGCATCCGGCGGCAGGAGAGGAACCTCTCTCATTTTAATTAAGCGCCCTGGATTCATCACATAAGCAAAAACATCGCAGGCTTGTCAGCGCTGCGGCACCGATTAAAAGACGCATGAGCAAACTCGCACTTTGTGTTCTGATAAGCTCATGCGTCTTTTGTTGTGTCACAGCAAGAATAGAAACGGGCGGTACCGGGGCTGTGAAAGACGCCTTTTATACCAAACGAAAGAGAATGCCTTCAGGGGAGCCGCTTTGCCCCCGGTAAATAGAGTAAATTGCTGAAATAAGCCGAAAACTATTGAAAAATCGAGACAGTAAAGGTATAGTAAAAGCGGTTAGAAAAGACTAACCAAAGATCGTTCCTTTCACTGAGCGGGATTCATCAACGAATTGATGCCCGCGATATAGGATGAAAACCCGGGTTAAGGAGACAATATGACATCAAGAAGAAGAATTCTGTCTGGCTGCTGTGCCATGGTCCTTGCCATCATTGGTGATTATCTGCTCGGTTTCGAAACATTCAGCATGTCCGGCTCCGCGGATGCATACATGGGGATTACAGCGAATGTAGTGCCGGATTGGAGATATGCGCTTTCCTCCATTCTCGGGTTTATCTGTTCAGCGATGTTTGCGTATGCCGCTGTGGAACTGATGAAGGTGATGGAGAAGAAATACGGTCTGGGAGAAGAGAGGCTTTACCAACTTTTCAAAATCGCCAACTGGAGCGGCATCCTGTACTTTGCCTTTATCCATATCGGGATCTGCATGCTCCCGGTTGTATTCAATGCCGGGATGGATGCGACAGGAGATATGACTGTCTCGATAGGGATGGTTCTGAGGGTGGC